>CAKQMM010000034.1 GCA_934254755.1 uncultured Clostridia bacterium | reverse complement strand
CTCTTCGTAACACGAACCCGGCGTAAAATGAATCGAACCCGCGATTTTTTCGTCGAAGAGAATATCGCCCATAGGGGTCGTTATGTAAGGATTTACGCCGAAAGAAAACTCGCCCACGTATCTCGCACCTTCGTCTATATCGAAATGCTCGTTGAGTTTATCGGTATAGTTCGCGGTGGCGTTTATAATTTTGCCGTCCTTGAACTCTAAATGCACGTTTTCAAACTTAATTCCGCTTTTTATAGACGGCGCGTTGTAGGTTATATATCCGTTCACGCTGTTTTTAACGGGCGCGGTGTACAACTCTCCGTCGGGGATATTGCACTCGCCGCTGCACTTAACGGCGGGTAGCCCTTTAATCGAAAAAGTAAGGTCGGTGTTTTTAGCGACTAAACGCACCTTGTCGGTCTTTTCCATAAGTGCTTTGAGCGAATCCATAGCCTTTGCCATTTTTGCGTAGTCCATGGTGCAAACGTCGAAATAATAATCTTCAAACGCTTCGGTAGACTTGCCCGCAAGCTGAGCCATGGCGGGGTTCGGGTATCTTAAAACGACCCACTTCGTCCCGTTCACCCTGAGTTCGCTGTGCACTTTGTGGTTATATATCGACTGATACATACCGTTTTTTTCGCCGTTTACGTCCGAAAGTTCGTAAGCGTTGTCGCCGCCGCGCACGCCGATGTACGCGTCCATATCTTTCATGATATAGCTATCGTACTTGGTCATAAGCTTTATCGTTTCTTCGTCCGCGCCGTTTATTATATCCCTTAAAACTTTATTGTCGCGAATCTGAACGAAGGGTATACCTCCCGCCGCGTAAACGCTTTTAACGAGTTCTTTGACGAGCGCGTCGTCAATTCCGAACGCTTCGATTAAACATTTTTCGCCTTTTTGAATATTGACGGAATAATTAACGAGCGTATCCGCAAGTTTTTTTATTCTTAAATCTAACATAAGTTGTCTCCTTTACTAAATATTACCACATTTTTATAAAAGTTTGCAATAAAAATTCTATTGCTTTACAAACCGCGCGTTTTATTATATAATTGATTGATGAAAATAATACTTGCAAGCGGTTCGCCGAGAAGAAGCGAACTCCTTAAAAACGCGGGGTTTTCGTTCACCGTTATAAAAAGCGAAATTTCCGAAAATATCAGCAGGCGGCTCCCCCCGCATTTATACTGCGAGATTCTTGCCGAAATGAAAGGGCGCGACGTTTACGAGAACTTGTTAACCGACAAACGCGGCGCGATAGTCGTATCGGCGGATACGGTGGTTTACTTTAAAGGCAAATATCTTTTAAAGCCGAAAGACGCCTTAGAAGCGGAAAGTTTTTTAAGAGCGTTATCCGCAAACACGCACGAAGTTTACACGGGCTACTCGGTTATTTCGGACAGTTACAGAATAACTTCGTTCGAGCGGACGCTCGTCACCTTTAACGAGCTTAGCGACGAAGTTATAAAGGGTTATATAAATTCGGGCAAGTATATCGGCAAAGCGGGCGGCTACGGCATACAGGACGGGTTCCCGCTCGTCAAAAAAATCGACGGCGATTACGATAACGTGGTGGGGCTTCCCACACAGAAAATCAAAAATATTTTAAACGGAATTTTAAAATATGAGAAGTAAACTGGTTATAGACTTAGGCTCTTGCTACACAAAAATTTATAAAGCGGGCGCGGACGTGGTTTTAAGCGAACCGACGCTTATCGCGATAAACGCGGGCGACTATAAACGCCCCGCGGGGGTGGGCAAAGCGGCGGCGGAACTAATCGGCAAAACGACCGAACAAACCCGCCTTATATCCCCCGTTTCAGGCTCCGATATAGTCGACAAAAAAGCGCTCGTCGTCCTCTTGACCGCGTTTTTGAAGAAGATAAAAGAACCGTTCGAATTAAAGCCGTCGGTTTATTTGTGCGTGAATTTAGGTATCACGCGCGAACAAATGGCGGACTTTGAAGAGGTTTTTAACAAAGCGGGCGTTTACGACGTGAATTTTATCGAGTCGCCTATACTTTCGGCAATATCCGCAACCGAAACGATATCCGAAAACCGCTTGTTCACCGTCATCGACCTTGGCGGCGTGCAGACGACTATCGCCGCGCTTACGATAGGCGGGGGCGTTATATCGGGGCTGTCGGCGCGGCTCGGCGGCAACGATTTAACCCGCTCTATAATAACCGAAGCGGAAAACTCGCTTAATTTGAGCATAGGGTTTTCGCAAGCGGAAGCTATTAAGCTGTCGGTCGCAAGTTTTTGCGACGGGGACGTGACGAAAGCCGTCGCCCTCGGCAAAGACGCGCAAAGCGGCAAAACCCGCTCGCTTAACGTATCGGCGGCGGATATATACCCTTGCGTCAAGACGTACGCCGACAAGGTGATAAGTTTAACCCGCGCCATTTTACAAAAACTGCCGAAAGATTTAGACGACGATATCGTAAAATACGGCGTTGTTTTAACGGGCGGCGGCAGTAAAATTTACGGGATAGAAGATTATTTTTCAAAAGAACTGAATTTGCGCGTAGCGGTTCTCGACGAAGGCGAACTATCCGCGGTTACGGGCGGCGGCGTAGCTTTAAAAAACGAAAAATCTTTACCCGATATTATCCTTAAACTTTAATTTAACGGAAGCCGCTCGCTTCCATTAAGGAGAACTTATGAACGTTTGGACGGACATCAACCCCGAAAGAATTAAACCCGAAGACTTTGTGTGCTGCATAGAAATCGAACAAGGCAGTAAAAACAAGTACGAACTCGACAAAGAAACGGGGCTTATAATTCTTGACCGCGTGCTATACACTTCCACCCACTACCCCATGAATTACGGGTTTATCCCCCACACTTTAAGCGGCGACGGCGACCCGCTCGACGTGTTCGTGCTCTGTAGCCAACCTATCGAAAAAATGAGCCTTGTCAGGTGCTATCCGATAGGGGTTGTGTTTATGACCGACAGAGACGAATCGGACGAAAAAATAATAGCCATTCCCTTCGGCGACCCGCAGTATAACTGCTATAAAGATATTGCGGATATCCCCGAACACGTTATAACCGAACTAAAACACTTTTTGTCCGTTTATAAACAACTTGAAAACAAAAAAGTTAAAGTCTTAAAAATAAGCAACAAGCAAGTTGCCGTAAGCACGATAAAAAAGAACATCGAAACGTTTGAAGAAAAGTTCGGCAAAAGAGCGGCAAAAGTTTAATAGAGGTTTTTATAGGAAAGTTTAATAACGGTTTCTACGGGAAAAGTTTATATCGGTATCTACGGGAAAAGTTTATATCGGTTTCCGGGCAAAAATAAATAGCGGGCGCAAATATTCGCGCCCGCTTTAAATTTATTTATTAGTGGTTAGTGGATAGTGATTAGTGGTTAGATTAAATGACTGTCATTCTGAACACGTAGTGTGAAGAATCTAGCGAAGCGCGTTCTATATCAAATGTTTCCATAATGCGGCGTGCCGCCTAGACCCTTCGCTCATCGCTCAGGGTGACACTATTCTGTCATTCTGAACGAAGTGAAGAATCTCGCGGAAGCGTGCTTGACTTTTACGCCTCCCCCTTGCCCACCTTGTGTAAAGGGGGGTGTTTTCGCATTTTGGCGAAAACGGGGGGATTGTTTCCTATAAACTTACAATCTCTCAGTCGGCTTTGCCGACAGCTCTCTTTACACAAGAGAGCCTTTCACGCCCGCATTTAAATATAATATTGTCCCACTTAATTTAAAATTGCGCACTTTAATATCTGCCTATCCCGTAGGGCGGGCGGCTTGCTCCCGCCGTCTAACAAACGGTCAAATTTTCCGATAGCACCGCATTTTATCAATGCGCTACTCCACTTCAATGATAAATTCCCAATTTTGCAATTTTGAACAAAATTATATCGGTTTTAACTTAATCATTGCAATATTGTACAAATTTCCCCTTGTTTTATCCCATTAAAACACAAAAACGGTTAATTTTGAACAAAATATTCGCCCCGCGAAACATATCGCGGGGCGAATGATTTATTACAAATATAAGCCTTCTTGCCATAACAGCATATCTAATATTTTCATTACGGGGTAGTTTGCAAATGTGGCAGGCGGAGTCATTTTTGAAACGTATTTACTTAACATTGTTCCATTTAATTTTATTAACTCTACCAATTCGCCTGCTTGCTTTTTGCTTATATTTTGGGATATTCCACGCGCTTTTAAGGACTTCTTTGTGTATTCATCACAAGAAATATAACAGCCGAGCGTACTCAATAAAATTTTGCCGATAAACGTATCGCTGACATTGATATCCTTATCAATATAAACTTTTTCGTCTAAATCAAATTTATAATATTTTTTGCCCTTAAAAACATTGCGAATTCTTTCAGTCAACTCGAGAACGGCTTCGATAAATTTTTCTTTATTAGCGATAAGTTTGTCGATATCTATATTCAACAACCATCTATATTTAGCTTCTAAAACAATTTCAACAATAGGCACTAAACTTTTATAGTTTAAATAAAGCAGAAATCCACTACCACGGAGCATTCCCCAATTCCCCAAAAACGCATATAAGTGCAATGCCAAATCGTCATAATTTATAGGCTCTATACCCAGTATAGCCTTTTCAAACTTATTATGAACCCAATCGTATGCGTGAAACCTACCAATATCACCTTCTTTTTTATATATGCCTATAAATTTGTCTATATATTTTTCATCTAATATGTATTTGTTTAAAACACTCACAGCAATCTCCTTTGTTAGCGTCTCGATCTATAACGAACGCAATTCGCAAACTTACCGTAATTTAAACATGTCGTTCCGTAAATGCAGTTATTGCACTGAACTTCTATACCAACTTTAGATTCTTCTCGCGCCATTTGTTCATTTTGTATTCTGACCCGCTCTAAATTAAGTTGCTCTTCTTTAAACTTTATATCTTCAAGCACGTTTAAGGCTTCTTTTAGAGAATCGGCTCTTCCTTGCTCAAGTATATTTATTATTTGATTTATATCTTTAAGATAAATATCTGCTATTAAACCATTGTTTTGTTCATTTAATTTTGCAATTATCGGATCGTATTTTGCGGTTCTCAACTCTTTTTGCATCTCTTCCGTATCTTTTCTTTTGCAATCGTATATTTCATCTTCTTCTTTTGCGGCTAATTTCCGCATTTTCTCGTAATTTTTAAGTTCTATAGCGTATTTTTCATATTGTTGAAGATATGCTTCATATTTCTTTTTTTCCAAAGAAAATTCATAATCACATTGACTTACATATTCCCGATATTGTGATTTCCGTTTTAAATATTTAATTAAATCTATAAAGACAAATATTCCCGCCAGAGCAATTATGGATATTGAGATTTTTCTCAGTACATTTGTCCACCATTGTAAATCGCTAAAAAATGAACTGAGAAAAATAAAAATTGCAACTGCAGTTAAAAAGATAGGAGTCCTTATGAAGTAATCACTTCCTATCCTGAAATAATCATCAAAGGACTCATGATATGCTATTGGTTTTTCAATTTTTACAGGTTCTGTTGGCTTATCCGGAACAACTATTTTTCTTATATAACGTTTGTTTACGTGTGTGTGCTTTATTTCTTTATCTACTTTCTGCGCTTCATCCTGAAGTTCGTTTATTTTTTTTAATTGTTCTAATAACTCTTGTTTTTCCATAATTATTCCCTTTATATTTGATAAAATTTCCACTTGGATATTATAAAAATAATTACTACACTACTGCGCTTCACTCAAAAACGGGTTGCGGTTAATATATACGCTTTTCAAAATTTCTTCAAGTTGTGCTTTTGATATAATCATATCTTTTTCTCCTTATATTTAAAAATTTAATTTTCAACGTAGTTGTAATTTATGGTGTATTCACCTGTGTTGTAATTCCAATATATGTCTTTGTTAATCGAATCCCATTGTCCTTTACTCCCTTTGTAATTTATTGTTTTAAGAGAAAAAGAAGTATAAAACGCATGACTACCTATACTTGTCACGCTGTCGGGAATAATTATACTCGCAAGCGAAGTGCAATTATAAAACGCTCCGAACCCTATTCTATCTGTACCATTGCCGAGCGTTACGTTTGCGAGTTTGTTACAATTATAGAATGCATATTTACCTATACTCGTCACACTATCGGGAATAACAACGCTTGTAATTTTGTCATTGTTAAAAAACGCTCCTTCACCGATTTTAAATACGGATAAATCTTTATAAGAAGGCGGAATAACAACTTCTTTAGTGCCCCCATTAAACTCTGTCAATATATATCCTGTTTTACCGGCATTGAGTTCGTATTTTAAATCTTTAGTATAATTACCCTGCCCGCTGCTGCCGCCGACGGTTTTACCCGATAAACTTTTAGTAAAAAACAGCGTCGGCAAAAAGACAATAATGCTTATAATAAGTAGCACCACTATTATCCCTTTGCGGTCTTTGACTTTTCCGCCATGTACGTTTACTTCCATTTTATCACCCCGAAATTTGAATTTTGTTTTGCCGCGCCGTCACTCCGCCACACCAAATAAAGACTGCTCTTCGTAAGTAAGCGGCTTCAAGCCCTTTTCGCTTAAAAAGTCGCTTAGTTTATTCAACTTTTCTTTTTGTCGCGAATTATACATATCTTTTTTAGCGGAACTGCGGGCTATTAAGTACGCTATATCGACGGTAGCCGCTAAGCAGATTGCAACGTAAACAAGCGGTTTGCAGAAAATAACCATTCCGAAAATTATGCTGAAAATAATCGACAAAAGCGACGCCGTTACCGCGCAACCGAATAACACGCCCGTTTTTTTGTTAAGCGTATCTTCAAGGCTATGTTCATCGCTCTCGATATCGCCGAACGCTTCGATTTTACCGAACGCAAACCCGCTTATTTTGTATTTTTCATAGTCCTTTTCGTAGCCGAAACTATAAGTCGGCACGGAATACACTTCAAGATTTTTAACCGTTGCCAAGCCGTTATAGGTATAGTTTTCGTGGACGTCTCCGGGCAGGTTTTCTTCGCACCTTGTCCCCACCGCCGCAATGGACGAGCGTTTTGCACGGTCGATATCAGATTGTTCGGGGACGATTAACTCGCCCTTTTCAAAAGTGGCCGAATCGTAGTCCTGCATATTAAGCGAACCGTCGCTGTCGCCGACTTCGTGCTCGGTAAACAAAAAAGCGTCACCATTGCCGCCGACGCGATAAAACTTTTTCACTTCGCCGCTGTCGGAACCGCTGAACGGTTGCCAGTCGATAACCGTTCGGGTCTTTTCTTCGTATCTTCCCGCGGTATTGTTCCATTGTTTATACTTTTCCTGCCGCTTGAATCCGATATTTGCAGAATAGGTTAAATTAACGTCGCAAGCCGCCCTGAAATACGTTTCGTATTCCGATTTTACGGGTTCAAAATTTCTGTCTATAAAATCGACGGGAACGGTTTTTTGCGCGTATCTTCGTATAATAGCGTCGCGAAAAAAGTCTTCGCTTTTGGTCGTTCGCTCGACGGCAAACGCTTTAAAATCACTTTTATCACCGCCGTTTATCGTTACGTTATTTACAACGTTTGTGACGACTTTTTTGCCCGCATTTAAAATTATCTTCGTATGGCAATGTTTACATATAGCCATATCTTCGCCGATAACTTCAACGTCGGTCGAGCCGCATTTATCGCATTGTATAGCAACGTTTTTCGGCTCGGGCTCGGTCGCCGTTGCGGCGACGGACTCGCTTTTTTGTTCGGGTTCGCTTAAAGCGTCGTCTTCATCTTCGATAATGAATTTTTTACCGCAGGCGTTGCATTTAGCAAAACCGCCGTCGACAACCGTAAGGTCAACCGAATTGCACTTAGGACATTTAACGCGGTCGTCAACCGTTTCCAAGTCTTCAAGAATAAGTTTTGCGCCGCAATCCAAGCACTTGCCGAAGTCTTCGTTAATTACGTTTATATTCTGAGAGCCGCATTTACTGCATTTGTAACTGAACACCGTTTTCTCCTTGTTTTTACATATTATACAACTATTTTGTCGCTACACGAATTTGTGTAAGTTCGGTTAAATTGTACTACACGATTTCGTGTAAGTCAACTAATCTACACGAATGCGTGTAAAATGTAAATAAAAAAAGGGGGCGGCAAAAGTATGATAGATATAGGCAAATCGCTTAAAGAACACCGCGAAAACGCCAATTTAACGCAGTCGCAACTTGCGAAAGCCACGAATATCAAGCAACAAAACATAAGCCGTTGGGAAAGCAACACCCATATCCCCAACGTTCTCGACTGCATCGTGATTGCGGACTATTACGGAATTTCGGTAGATTATCTCGTCGGATATGAAAATGACGACGGAACAAAAAATCAAGTGGTTTAAGTTTAGATTTTAAACTTTTCCTCTTGATTTTTTTTATTGTTTTATTTAGTTGTTAGCGGAAGCGGCAAACTGCGTTTGCTTTTTGAGAGCCGCACCATTTCGTCATGTTGAGCGCAGTCGAAACATCCAGCCGTTAGGCACATTATTTATAAAAATGCGGCGTTCCGCCTAGACCCTTCGCTCATCGCTCATGGTGACGGGGAATATTTATATAAACAGCGGCGGGAGCGAGCTGTACAGTGTAATAAGATAGTATACAGGTAGTGCAATAGGATTATATACAGTTTAGGATAT
>CAKQMM010000033.1 GCA_934254755.1 uncultured Clostridia bacterium | reverse complement strand
TAGTGATAAGGAATGTTTTCCCTATTGAAAAAGTATATCAAATTTTAACAAAAAGGTCAATAGTAAAAGGCAATTATATGATAATCAGGTCGCTTTTTTAACCGTTTTGCCGCTATGAAACTCAACGGGGATATACACGGTGCAGTCAAGCGGCTTGCCGCTTATCAGGTCAATAAGATATTTAACCCCCGCTTCTCCGAGAGCGGAAAAGTTCTGAACGACGCTCGTCAAGTCGAGTTCTCCGCCCGTAAACGCCCCGTCAAACCCGACGACGGAAATATCTTCGGGGACCTTTAACCCCACCCCGTTTAACGCCTTAATAAGCGTTTTGGCGTGCTCGTCATTCACGCACACGACCGCCGTTATATCCGTTTTTCCGATAGCTACGCTTTTTGCAAACTCTTCCGCGCGCACCTTTCCGCGGGCGTTTTTAACGATGTTCACGCTCCGGGCATTTATTTTAAGCCCGCTTTCCGCCATGCTTTTAACGAACCCCTCGAACCGCTCTTTTTCGGTGGTCGGGGCGTAGGGCATAACGTAACTGAACCCGATGTTTTTATGCCCGTTTTCGGCAAGATGCTTAACCGCCAAACTCGCGCCGCGGTAATTATCGGGCGTTATAAGCGGGGCGCGTATTCCGTCAACGCGCCTGTCAAGAAATATAAACGGAACGTTTTTTATCAGAAGTGCGCTATAAAGCCCCACGTTATCGTAGCCCTTTACGGGGTAAACCATAACCCCGTCGTAGTCCGATTTAAGCGCTCGTTCAAGTTTTTCGGCTTCCTTTAAAACGTCGCCGTAAGTAACCATAACCTCTAAAAAACAGTTGTTTATAAGCGCGGTTACCTGCGCCGCCTTGATGATTTTCGCATAGTCGCCGTCGTCGTTGGTTATAATGAGCGCAAAGATTTTTTGACCCGCGTTTTTTCTGCCGTTGACGAAAGTACCCGCCTTTTTTACGCAGTAGATAACGTTCATTTCTTTAAGCGTTTTTAAAGCCCTTTCGACCGTCGTTTTGCTGACGCCGTAAATTTTTGCGAGTTCTATTGTCCCGGGCAGTTTATCGCCCGCCGAAAGTTTTCCGCTTTTTATATCGGCGATGATATCGTCGCTTATTTTTTTGTGAAGTTTTTTGCTTTTCGCTTCCATAATAAAATTTTACCCGATATTTGCGACGATTGTAAAGCAATAATTAAAAATAAACCGTTTATTTTATTTTGTTTTATAAAAAAATACGGGTTTAATTTTTTAACGGAGTAAAAATATAGCCATTTTTGTTGATTGCCGCTTTAAACGAATGTATTATTAAGTTGTGCCGAATTATATCGGCAGCGCGATAAAAGGTGATTTATGATACTTGTGATAGGCGAAATTCTTGCCGATATGATAGGCAATGAGACGGACGGAAAACTCGATTTGGCGGCTTACGTAGGCGGCGCGCCCTTTAACGTTGCGGTGAACGCAAAACAGTCGGGCGCAAAAGTCGGGTTCGTCGGCAGAGTGGGAAGCGACCCCGTCGGCGCGTTTTTAAAGCGCAACGCCGCCCGCGCAATCCTTGATTACTTAGACGTTCAGACCGACCCCGTCCGCAATACGACGATAGCTTTCGTCACATTATTAAACGGCGAGCGCGATTTTGCTTTTTTAAGGAACGGCACCGCGGACTATTTTATAGACGTTAAAAACCTTGATTTGAACGCCTTCCCGGAGCTTAACGTCGTGCATTTGGGCTCGCTTATGCTGTCCGAAAGCGAAGGCGTGGTATTGGCAAACGATATTGCCGAGAAAGCAAAAGCCGCAAATAAACTTTTAAGTTTCGACGTGAATTTCAGAACCGATTTATATCAAGATTTTGACGCCGCAAAAAAGGCGTACGCCCCGTTTATAGAAAAGGCGGATATATTAAAATTTTCGGACGACGAAATTTTAGCGTTTACGGGGCTTAGCGATATAGACACGGCTATAAATAAAGTGTACAGAAAAGATATGCTTTTGCTCATTACCATGGGCGCAAAAGGAAGTAAGTACGTATATAACGACTTAAGCGGGTTTATACCGTCCGACCCCGTTAAGCCCGTCGATACGACCGGCGCGGGCGACGCATTCTTCGGCGCGGTGCTTGCAAATATTGACGGCAAAAAGTTAAACAAGCAAACGATTGAAGCGGCAGTTAAAGCGGGGAATTTAAGCGGCGCGAATGCAACGCAATTTTTCGGCGCGGTTAAGTTTTAACAACACTTTAAAACGCCGACCGTTTAGCCTTTAAAGCGCGGTTTAGCGTAACACGACAGCAAATTATCAAACTATATAAGGACTTTTAATTATGGATATTAAAAAAATAGTAACCGAACCGATATTTTTCGAGCGCAACCGCGTGTACAGAATTTATAAAGGCGGCAAACAGTATTACGATTTGTTCGACCGCTCCACGGGTTACGACGACGGTACCGACAACTTCTTCCCCGAAGAGTGGATAGCAAGCAAAGTTAAAGCGATAAACCCCAAATATTTCGGCAAGCGCGACGGCGTTTCCGTCGTCAAGGGAACCGATTTGTTTTTGGACGACTTGCTTCGCGACTATCCCGCCCAAATGCTCGGCAACAGAAAATACGATTGCCTCGTTAAGTTTTTGGACAGCGCTATAAGGCTCCCCTTTCAGGTGCACCCGACGAAAGAATTTTCACGCAAATACTTTCACAGCGAGTACGGGAAAACCGAAGCGTGGTTAGTCGTTAAAACGAGGGAAAACGCTAAACTGTATTTTGGTTTTAAAGATAAAATAACTAAAGAAGAACTCTCCCGCTTAGAAGAAAAAAGCGAGACCGAAAAAGATATTATGGGCAACCTTTTGTACGGCGTAGACGTAAAGGTCGGGGATATCTGGCTTATAAAGGCGGGTCTTATTCACGCGCTCGGCGCGGGCTGCACCGTTATCGAAATTCAGGAACCGACCGATTTTACAATTCAACCCGAACGCTGGTGCGGCGACTATCACATAAGTTACGACGAAGAATATATCGGGCTCGATAAACAAACCGCGCTTGACGCGATAAATTACGACGTCTACGGCGACGCCGCCGTCAGATACGCCGCCGTTACCCCGAAAAAGGTTATCGACACACCGTCTTACGTCAAAGAAGTTTTGATTGATTATAACGATACGCCTTGCTTTGCCGAAAACCGCCACACTCTTAAATGCGGCGGTAAATTCACTATGGACTACGCCCCGTCCGTTTACATTTTGCTTGACGGAACGGCTAAAATCGTCGGCGACGGGTACGAAAAAACAATCGTGCGCGGCGATTACTTCTACCTTCCTTACTCCGCAGAAGGAAAGTTTTCAGTCACGACCTTAAGCCGCGCAACGCTTATCGAATGTTTGCCGAGTAAACAGGACTAAAACGGCTTAGCAACTTAAAAATAATTTAAGAAATAAAAAGCTTGTCCCCGATCATTTAACTTTTGGGACAAGTTTTTTATAACTTATAGCTACACATAGTAAAATTATGTTTTCCGTCTAACAGAGGTAATTTTATTCTTTAACAGTGTTTTATAATATCCGAATTCCTGTTTTTTAAATGTGCACACAATGTATCCAAGAACGACGATAGATACCGCAATTAGTGCTTTCAATATAAACCATAAAATGCCAAACGGAAAGTTTAAAATATAACCCAATCCCACGGCCACAGAACTCGCAATAATCAATACAATAAGTTGCCTTATATAACAAGGAATTGCAATTGCTTTAAATCCGTATTTAAACAATACGTAATCTTCTATCGGCATAGCAATAAACACCGACGATATAAAGTATCCTAAAACCACACCGAATATACCCCAAAAATGACAAAAAACTATTGCTAACGCCATGCCGCATACCGCCTCAAGCAACGGTTTAAACCAGTCTTTTTTAAAAAGACCTTTCGCTTCTTTAAACGCGTTTATTGAAGATCTTAAGTAAGGAGAGGCGGCGTTAACGGATATCATTAGGGTAATATAAATAGGAAAGGTATAGCCTGCTCCCACCCAAAGAGAAATAAAATCGTTAAATAGAACGTTGTAACAAACGGCAGTGAATATCACAATAAAGTCAGAAAGATATCTAACCCTGTTAAACACCACCATTTGATAGTCTAAATCGGAATCGACACATAAATTACCTATGCTTGATGTTAGCGATGAAAAAACTATGCCTATAAAAACCGAAATTTGGTTAACGATTAAAATATAATTACCGTATTTACCCGCATCGACAACGCTTACAAAAGCAGAAATAATAATCGTTGACGTGCTATACACCGCCACGCTGCCGACCTTATGACAAAACATTGCCTTAACATTTTGAACAAGTTCTTTTTTTTCTTTATCGGTTATGGAGACTTTTTTATATTCTTTCAGATAGGGGTATTTTTTGTTTGCTATTACCGTTATTATCACATTATTGATAACCGTCTTTGCAACCAACGTAGTTAAATATAAATAGTAGTTATGTGTAAGAACAAGTACAACGATTTGAATAATACTGAAAACAATACTCCCCGTATTATCCACGAGCGACACCACGTAATTATTCTGATCTGCCGTCAAAATCGTACGCTTATAAGCAAGAAGATAACTGCTTACGGTGTTTAACAAATATAGCGCAAAAAAAGACCTTAGTCTATTTAAAGAAAACGATAACTCGTTAATATCCTCGTTTATCAAATACTGTAAAAACGGTATGCACAGTACTCCTGCCACAAGGACGATAAATGCAATCACCCTATAAACTTTTGCAAAATAGTTCATAAGAGCGGCAGTGGATTGTCGATCTCCTTCCTGCAACGGTTTATACAGTAAATACGCCACCGCGCTTGCAAATCCAAGATCAGCAAGGCTTAACACCTGTAAAATGTTAGAAAACAGTCTGTTTACGCCGTTTAATTCTGCCCCAAGAAGGCGAATAAATACCGACGTGGTTACAAAGGTAAACAGCGCATTGCAAAACACGCAAACCATTCCGACGGCAATATTCTTTTCAGATCTTTTTACTCTTGATACTTCCATCTACAACCTTCTATCTTTTGAGCAAACGCATCGCAACCTTAACTAAAATTACCGTGAATACCGACACGTTTAAATCTTTCGCAATACTTTTAGCGTTTTCCTTGCCGCCAACCGCCTTACAATATGTTTTTATTGCCGAATAACGCTCTCTTTTGAAAACTCCGAAGTACTTTACTTGTCTTTTTGCCCAGTACAATACGCCTTGCGGGTTGTTAATATATTTGGCATCTCCGGACTTTGTCAAACCACCGTCTAAATATTCGCAATAATAAATAGGGTCTGAAAACCATCTGATATAATACCCGTCGGCGGCTATTTTATTCCATACGACTTCTTCTGTCAGGAAGTTCTCTCCTTCGAATTCAGGAAACGGGTACTTAACCAAAACGTCGGTAAAATAAGCCTCTGCTTTATCGCCTAATAAATTCAACTTCCTTCTTTCTAAGTTCGTCGCGTCCACGTAAGACTGTCCGTCTCCGATTCCTCCTATCGGAGAGCCTCCTTGATAAGCCCTTAATCCGGCAACCCCGGCAAATTTGCGGCTGTTATCAAGCGTTTTTATCCAGGATATAATTTTTTCAACGGCATCATCTGCAAGATAATCGTCGGAATCAACTATAAAAAAGACTTCGCCTTGCGCTAAATTAACGCCTTTATTTATAGCCCGATGTTTACCGCCGTTTTCCACTTTATAATATCTAATCGGAAATAAATTTTGCGCTTCGATAAACCCTGCGCACACCGACTCCGTTTCGTCGATACTCCCGTCGTCAATTATCAGCCATTCAAAATCATGGCATGTTTGACTCAACAAAGAGGAGTACAGTTTTTTAAGCAATTGCGCGCGATTATAAGTCGGCGTAAAGACAGTCACCATAGAAAACATCCTTTTTATTACAATCGATCGTCAAATTTAAAATTATCGCATAAGTTACTAAAATTGCCAAGCTATTGTATAGTGAGAAAAAATATACATCAAAATAACTCATAACAATTATAGCCGCGGGAAACGCCGCATAATTGAATTTCATTTTAAAACGCCGGCAAGGTTCGGAAGCAAAGTATGCATATAAGCAGTAAAAGAGAAAAAACGTTACCGCGCCGAACACCGCTAAAACGCCTAAAGGTTGATTATGCGCATTTTGCACAAGGATATTCCCCGTATCGTTCAACAACTCGCCATTAAAGTGCGTCCCTAACCCGAACAATAAATCTGACGGCAAAGACTTGAATATTTCTGCCCAGATGATATCCCTGCCGGTAAACAAATCTTTACCGAAAATTTTTATCTCGCCACGGCTAATAACCCGCGGCAACAATATCGAATAAATAAATGCTAAAATAACGCCGAACACCGCCAATGATAAAGCTGTCCAAAACATGAAACTGCCGCCGATATTTTTTTTAATAACCAAACCGACAATAAATAATGCAATGAACAGCAAACACCCAAGAAAAGCCGCACGAGACAAAAAGTAGAATTGCGCCGCAAAGCCCACTACAATAAACAAGACGTGTATAAATTTGCGCGTTTTAAAAAACATCGCAACCGCACACATAACCGCTAACGAACATAAAAAGCCACCCGAGTTCGGGTTAAATTTGTAAATGCTCCACTGATGCTCTTCACCAGAGTCGGCATTTATCAAAATTAAACATACTACGAATAAAAATAAGCCGTATAATATATCGGTTTCGCTTTCACTTAGCCGCTGCGACGACAATAAAAACGTGGTAAACAAAACCATAATTAACTGAAGAAGCACGTCTTTGCCGGAGTTGGTTTTTATCACAGTGCCCAGCATAAAAATAAGCATTAGCGCTATCAAAGGAATGACCGTTTTATATTTTTGGAAATAACCGCAGCGGAACGCAAATATAAATTCAAAAAGCAAAAATATACAGGTTAAATAAGTTGATATCGTAGTCGGCAACCACGAACAAAACTTTGCGATTAAGTTATAATAGAAAAAAATCGGTATATATGCTATCAAAATCAATAACGCATAAAAAACCGAGCGATGCGATTGAGTGTACTTCATTTTTCTCCTTCACCCTTAAGTTTAACTATTTTTTGCATATAAACTTCTTAAAAGCCAAACAGGGATGCCTTAAAACAAATAACCGTTTACCTTTTTTAACCCCGTACTTCACCTTATATTGCATAATTAATCTATCCAAAGGCGATTTCCATGACGCTAAATAATGATGAATCGCTCTTGTGTTTTCAGTTATTGTTTCCTTGCCGTAATCGCCGCCTTTCGGGTTAAAGTATTCTGTAGGATAAACGGTGGTTCCACCAACGATTTGCAATGAACCGTCTAATTTTAAACCGCGCTCTTTCAACATACCCGTTTCACGGTCGCATACGGTCAACACATTATAGCCGCCGTCAGCTTTTATAAACGAATCGTTTTCGTACGATTCCATCACAGCTTTACACAATTCATCCCCTGCGTCCGCACCTCTTATAAGTCCGCTCGCAACGCAACTATCTCGCTCGAAGCCGACAAACGTACTCGGTAAATCATCGATCGGTTTAATCAATTCAACGTCAGTGTCTAAATATATGCCGCCATAATTATAAAGGACGTAAAACCGGCAATAATCTGAGACAAAAGCCCATTTTTTAGAGTTATACGCCTCTTCAACGTATTTGCAACAATGAACGTCGAAATTCGATTCGTTCCACTCTTTTATTTCAAAGTCAGGGCAAAATTTTTTCCAACTTTCGATACACATTTTAATAGTGTCCGACTTTTCCGCACCCCCGAACCAGCAATAATGAATAGTTTTTATCATAATCGATCCGCCTTAATAGCGTTATATATTCTTTCGCAATTACGGTTGTCCGTAAAACCGAAAACTGCTTTTACAATTTGTTCGTCGTTCTTTATCAAACCGTTTTCTAGTTTGTTCTCAAGTTGATTAAGCAAGTCAATTTCATTATCGGCAAAACTTCCAAGCGGCGTATTATGATAATCAAAATATCCCTGCTGATATTGTTTTTCTCTAAATTCGGCTTCATCGAACTGATAAAAAATTATGGGTTTGCACATATACGCAAAATCAAAAAATACGCTCGAATAATCGGTAATCAGCAAAGCGGCGCGTTTAAGCAAATCTTGAACGTCATAATCACGCCAATCGGCAATCACAATATTTTCATCCGCCGTTTTAAAACTTGAAATAAACTTCTGCATATTTCTATGCGGATAAAAAATAGCATGCTTTTTATATTTCTTTAACAATTCGGATAATTTTTCTGATGAAACAAACTCATTCCAGCATTTAAAATAATCGCTTTCTTCAAATATCATGTGTTTATTATCCGACGATTCCCTTCCGAGCCAATTCCGCCAAGACGGCATAATCAAAATAAGATCTTTATCGAGCAAATCATCGTTAAGATTGTCAAAACGCGCAAAACCCGTTAAAGCAAGCCTGTCCTTATCATACCCGAATTTATCGGATATAAATTCGTACTCAGGCTTAGTGGCGCAAATAAATTTATCGAAATAACAATTTTCATAGTAGAGCCATTTTGCGTCGCTCACGGTAACGCCGTGCTGAAGAAACACGCGATTATGCTTTCTTAATTTAAAAACGACTTCAAACAAATAACAAACCGCTGCGTTTGGCTTTCCGCCCTTCTGAGAACTAACGTTCTTGTCGGCAACTATATACC
>CAKQMM010000032.1 GCA_934254755.1 uncultured Clostridia bacterium | reverse complement strand
AGCAAGGGCTTTGGGAAAGCGTTGAAAAACTTGCGAAAGCCGCATACGACGAAACTGCACCCGATAAAATGAAAGCGTTGGTTACGGAACTTGTGCCTACCTATCATATAACAAACAACTGACGCTCAAGCGATTTTACGTAATTATCCGTGCTAAACGCGGCTAACTAAGAGGAAGAATATATGACGCTGTTTAAAGACAAAACTTTAATGATAACGGGCGGAACGGGGAGTTTCGGTAACGCCGTTCTGAACAGATTTTTAAAAACCGACGTGGGCGAAATAAGAATATTTTCACGCGATGAAAAAAAGCAGGACGATATGCGCCACGAATTTCAGGCGATATATCCAGAACTTGCCGATAAAATAAAGTTTTATATCGGCGACGTAAGAGATTTGCAGTCCGTAAAAAACGCAATGCACGGGGTTGATTTTATATTCCACGCGGCGGCGTTAAAACAAGTTCCGTCGTGCGAATTTTTCCCGCTCGAAGCGGTTAAAACCAACGTTTTGGGCACTGAAAACGTCCTTACCGCCGCGATAGACGAAGGCGTTAAAACGGTTATATGCTTATCGACCGATAAAGCGGCTTACCCCGTGAACGCAATGGGTACGAGCAAAGCTATGATGGAAAAGGTTATCGTGGCAAAAAGCCGTACCACTAAAAAAACGAAAATTTGCTGCACCCGTTACGGCAACGTTATGTGCAGCCGCGGTTCGGTTATTCCGCTTTGGATAGACCAGATAAGGAGCGGAAACCCCATAACCGTAACCGACCCGAAGATGACCCGTTTTATTATGTCTTTGGACGAAGCGGTCGATTTGGTGCTTTTTGCGTTCGAGCACGGTGAGTCAGGCGATATTCTCGTCCAGAAAGCGCCCGCCTGCACGATAGAAACGCAAGCTAAGGCAGTTATAGAACTTTTCGATAAAGAAAAAAAGACGCCTATAAAAATAATAGGTATTCGCCACGGCGAAAAAAAGTACGAAACGCTTTTAACGAACGAAGAGTGTATGAACGCCATAGACATGGGCGATTTTTATAGAGTTCCTTGCGATAACCGCGGGCTTAATTACGATAAGTATTTCAACACCGGAAGGATAGACGCGCACGCTTTCAGCGAATTCAACTCTAATAACACCAAGCTTTTAACGGTTGAAGAAGTTAAAGAAAAAATCGCAAACCTTCAATATATAAAAGACGAATTGAGCAAAAATTGAGCGGAGCGGGGAAACTCGCAGAATATCAACATTAAAAACCCGACGGGCAAAATGCCCGTCGGGTTTTGTTTAACGTTGTTGTTAGGTCAGCATATTTTTTACCGGTGCTACGGTTTTATTAAAATCGAGTTCGATAAGCGCGATTATCGCCGCGTGGTAAAACAACGGGTAGACGTTGAACATGTGATTGTCAAGCAGAGAAGTTCCGAGTAAGACTGCGAGCATAAGACCTAAGAATAATCTTTCCGTATTAAGCCCGCGCACGCACAAATATATTGTTTTCGCCCTGAACGCGAGGTACGCCGTCAAGCCGAACGTGCCCATAACCGCCGCGATTTCAAGCACGGTGTTATGGTAAAACGACGGTAAGAACCCGCGGGAAACGAATTCGCAACTGTAAAAGCCGCCGCCGAACACGGGATGCGCTATAAAGTTGTCGCGGGCGAGTTTCCATAAATCAAACCTGCCGCGATCGCTGAATTTCATATCCAGAATACTTTTGAAAACGGTTGCAATCGTGCTCCGTAAAAAAACAGAAACAAAAATTACCAATACAAGCATCACGCCGTTTGCTATCATACATTTTTTGGCGTTCTTACCTGTAAGCATTATAATTATCAAACCGAAAATCATCCCTGCCGTACCGACAAGCATTGCCGCGCGCGAAAGCGAGAACATCGTCGCAATGTACGTAAGCGCCGCCACGCCGTAGAATATGTACCAATGTTTTTCGTTTGCGGCAAGATATAATACGGGCGGTATTAAAATCGCGACCATCGCGCCGTAGTTGTTGCATATACCCCAGCCGAAGTACATAAAATCTTTATTTACGACGCCGTCTTCAAAAAAATCGCCCGTTGCGTAGACGAATATAAGTTCCGCTATAAGCGTCAACGCAATAAAAAAGCAAACCTTGCAAAAATAAGTTACGGTAGTTTCGTCGTAATCTATATTATGTACTACCAAAAGATACAAAAAACACATGCAAAACGCCATCGTAAGCCCGAAGATAAGGTTTCCGACGCGATAATTTTCAGCAAAAAAACCGTTTGATAAAAAGGCGAGCGTAAGTGGAATGACAAAAAAAGTAAGCCGCGTTTTGGTTTTAAAAATTTTAGTAAATCCGCCGTGTACTAAAAAGCGCAAGACGAGCGTTAAAACGACGAGCACGGCGTAGAAAATCAAAACGCCGAGATTTTTGTAATAGTAGGAGTTTGTAAAAGACCCGCTGTCCGGCTGCATGTGCGCGGGCGGCACCATGTATACGAATAATAAAAGTATTATAAGGTAAGGCTTAAAATCTTTTGAGACGATAAGCCCCGCCCCGCAGAATAAAATAAGCAACGGCGCGATAAAAAGTTCGATAGAAAAGCAGTACGCCGCCGTAGCCGCAAGCGCGACGATCGCAAGATATAAGTCGCCCTCGTAAAAACGCCTTAAATTTTGAATTTTTTTATTTTCAAATAAATAGCTGCGTATTTTAGAAAGCATTTCTTCTCCTGCCGACAATACCTATGGCATATAGCATAATTTTATCACACGCCGCCCTAATTATCAACCTTTTTGTGAAAAAAACGAGTTCAACGTTTATGGCAAAGCGAAAATAACGGCGAAACGGGTCGAAATCAGCCGCTCGTTTTGCGATATTTCGCGGGGCTTACGCCGAAGCGTTTTTTAAACGACGAATAAAAAAAGTTTACGTCTTCGTACCCGACGAGTTTTGCTATCTCGTAAATTTTATCGTCCGAATTCGCAATAAGTCTTGCCGCTTCGTTAAGTTTTACGCTGACGACGTAGTCGCGATATCCGATTCCGTAAGCGGATAAAAACTTTTGCGATAAATACGGCACGCTGTAATTGAACTTTTCGGCTATCTCGTTAAGCGTTTCGGGGCGGGCGTAGTTCTCGTTCGCGCTTTTAAGCATATAGCCTGCAACGTCGCCGTATGAATAACCGCTGTCTATTTTTCGCGCCGTTAAAATTATGAGTTCGATAATAAGGCTTCTTATAACGGCCATATATCCCGGTTTTTTAGAAAAATGTTCGCTCGTTATCCTATTAACTACGCCTAAAATTTCGCCGTCGTCGTCCAGATATATGCGGTTTGACGGGCTGGGGAGGACGCATTCGTCGTTGATGCGCAATAAATAATGGTTCATAAGATCGGTAAAATTTCTGCATGCAGAAAGAGTTTTGTCGATTATCCGCGGCTTAAAAATTACGTTAATAAGCTCGAATTCTTCGTCCTTATAAATTTCATACCCGTGCATCGCGCCGTAATCTATAATAAAAAAGTCGCCGCTTAAAAGAGTGCGCTTCTCGCCGTTTAAGTAATGTTCGCATTTGCCTTTCGTAACGTAAGCGAATTCCAAAAAGTCGTGAGTGTGAGGAAGAGAGCTCTCGTTCCTTGCGATGACGACGTCAACGTCCGTTTCCTTTAAGAACGGCATAAATTACCCCCGTAAAAATCAAAAAAATACTGTTTGATTACATTGTAACGCAAGCTTTGTGCGTAGTCAATATGATAAGGGTGCTCTTATATAAATAGTAGTCGTATCGGTGTGGCGGTTTTTTGTTAGGGTTAAGAACGGCTTATAATATCGACAAAATTTAACGGTGATATAAGCATAAATTAAGATACGACCGCGAATTTCGGCGGAATAATAAAAAATCGGATTTTTTTTAAAAAAGCGGTAAAAAACGTTTGACAAATAAAATCAATAGTGGTAAATTTTCATTATCAAAAAAAAGAAAGGCAAAAAACCATGAATAAATTCAGCGTAAAAAACGTCATAATTATTCTACTTGAGGTCCTCATTATTAAGAGCAGACCTTGTTTTTGCCATACCGCTTAAAATTATAAGTAGAGTTTATAATTATTTTGGTTGCAAAGCAAGGGTGTTTCAAAAAAACGTTCCTTGCTTTTTTTATTAGGTTGCGTCACCTGTATTAAAGGTTCGCTTCCAAAAATCGCTCCCGGTCGCGCCTTTTGGGCACTATCCACAAGAAACGGCTTATAAAAATTAAATTCACTTAGGTAAAAGACGGCGAAAGTCGTTTGTAAATTTTAAAAATTTTTTGTTTAAAGGAGAACAAAACCATGAAAAAATCGAACTTGTTTAAAGTATTGGGCTTAGGCTTGGCTTTAACCTTAGGCGTCGGCTCGTTGACCGCTTGCGGCAACAAAGGCTACACGTCTAAAAACACCGAGTATTACATCGGCGCATCCGGTCCGCTTACCGGCGGCGCGGGCGTTTACGGTCAAGCCGTTAAAAACGGCGCGCAACTCGCGGTTGACGAAATCAACGCGAAGGGCGGCGTAAACGGCTATAAGCTTAACTTACAGATGTACGACGACGTACACGACCAGACCAAAGTTGCCGCAGGTTATTCCGCACAACTCGAAGCGGGCATGCAGATGAGCCTTGGCTGCGTTACCACTAAACCCTGCTTACAATATAAAGAATTAAGCAAAGAAGACAACGTGTTCTTCATAACTCCGTCCGCTACCGCAGACGCAGTTCCCGAATACGAAAACGCATTCCAGATGTGCTTCTCCGATTCGACTCAAGGTTCCGCAACCGCTAACTACCTTGAACAACTTCCCGCAGCTGAAAAGCCGCAGAAAGTAGGCGTCTTCTATAAGAACGACGACGACTATTCTAAGGGTATATACAATAAGTTTATAGCAGAACTCGGAACGACCTGGAACGGAAGCGAAATAGTCGTAACTTCGTTCAACGACGATAACGCCACCGACTTCAGCTCACAGGTATCCAAGCTTAAAGAGTGCGACTTCGTGTTCATGCCCATCTACTATCAACCTGCCGCAGCGTTCATGAAACAGGGCAAGACCGAAATGAAAGCGAAAGCCGTATACTTCGGCGGCGACGGTCTTGACGGCGTTGACGCAGAACTCGGCGACGATTTAGCGACCATAACCCAGAAGATATCTTATATATCTCACTTCGACGCGGCTGCAACCGAAGGTAAAGCAAAAGCATTTATCGACGCGTATAAAGCAAAATACGGCGATACCCCCATACAGTTTGCCGCTGCCGCTTACGACTGCGTATACGCGCTTAAAGGTGCTATAGAATTTGCCGTAAAAGAAGGTAAAGAAGTTCCCGTAACCATCTCTGCAAGCGATATGTGCGACGTACTTAAAGAAGTATTCCACAACTCCGCTTTCAGCGTTGACGGCGTAACCGGTACCGCGATGAAATGGAATGCGGACAACACCGTAAACACCGCGACGAAGAACGTCAAAGAATATATAGTTAAAGACTTCACTGCCGCTTAAATTTTCGCAATTATAAAAATCGCGTAAATATCGGTTTGCCCCGACTTCGGGGCAAACCGACTTTGCGTATTAAAAGGAAAGATATGTTAGA
The DNA here is from genome assembly GCA_934254755.1 of uncultured Clostridia bacterium. Lineage (GTDB taxonomy): Bacteria > Bacillota > Clostridia > Christensenellales > Borkfalkiaceae > HGM11412. The sequence continues at coordinate 3,179 of CAKQMM010000032.1, read as the reverse complement.
TTTTATTTCAACGTTCATAAGCGGGTTGAGTTTAGGCGGCGTATACGCTATGATAGCTTTGGGCTATACGATGGTGTACGGCATCGCAAAAATGCTTAACTTCGCGCACGGCGACATAATAATGGTAGGCGGATATTTTATATTCATATTTGCCGCTCAGCTTGGGTTCGACCCCGTGCTTTCGGTTCTGCTCTCCATACTTTTATGCTCGCTTGCAGGCATGGCAATCGAAAAGTTTGCGTATAAACCTTTAAGGGGCGCTTCACCCCTGGCGGTTTTAATAACCGCGATAGGCGTAAGTTACCTTCTTCAAAGCGTTGCGCAGATGATTTTCGGCACTGCCAACAAACCCGTTAAATTATGGGATTTGGGCACTCTTAAAATCGGTGCGCTCGGCATCAAATGGTCAACCGTCATAACGCTTATTTTATCGGCGGCGGTCATGGTCGGGCTTACCGCGTTTATCAATAACACCAAAACGGGCAAAGCGATGCTTGCCGTGTCCGAAGATAAAGGCGCGGCGCAACTTATGGGCGTAAACGTAAATAAAACGATATCCATAACCTTTATTATCGGTTCTGCGTTAGCGGCTCTTGCAAGCATGACTTATATACTTATACCCGTAAACGTAAGCGTTACGATGGGCGCAATGCCCGGCATCAAGGCCTTTACGGCGGCGGTTATCGGCGGCATAGGCTCTATTCCGGGCGCGATGCTCGGCGGGCTTTTGCTCGGGCTTATTGAAACTTTCTGTTTAAAAACGCCTATCGGCAGTTACACCACCGCAATAGAATTCGCTATACTTATAGTCATTCTTCTCGTCCGTCCTACGGGCTTAATAGGTAAAAAACGGAGGGAAAAGGTATAATGAACGGCCTCACTCAATATTTTGCAAACGTAAAAAAGAAATTCAAAGTCAAAAACTTTATTCCTTACTTCGTGTTTTTGGCGGCGATTTTGCTAATGATAATTCTTCAGGCGGCAGGCACGCTTAAAAAGAGCGACCAGCAACTTTTAGAGCAGATAGGCTACTTCGTGATAGCGGCAATGTCGCTTTCGCTCGTCGTAGGCTTTTTGGGCGAACTGTCCATAGGCCACGCCGCGTTTATGAGCATAGGCGCGTTCGTCGGCGTATGGGTGCGCAACGCATGGCTCGGCGGTTTAAATAAAGCGGCGCAAAAGAGCGCGCAATTTCCATCTCTTCTCGTTGCGGTTTTGGCGGGTGGTCTGGTCGCGGCGGTTGCGGGCTTTATTATAGGTTTGCCCGCGTTAAGGCTTAAAGGCGACTATCTTGCGATAGTAACCCTTGCCTTCGGCGAAATAGTTAAAACCGTGCTTAAAAACGTTTTAAGCGGCGGCGAGAGCGTGGGCGAACTTAAAAGTACCGAAGGGCGTTACCCTGTCGGCGGTTTGTTTATAATAGTTTTCATATTTGCGCTTTTAGCCCTCGTGGTTATAAACAACCTTATCCGTTCTAAGCACGGCAGGGCGATTATGGCGGTGCGCGATAACGAAATAGCGGCGCGCGCCATGGGCGTAAACGTAACTTATTATAAGCTTTCGGTCTTCGTTATATCGGCGTTTTTCGCAGGGGTTGCGGGCGTGTTCTTCGGGATGACGCAGTACTCGGTAAACCCCGCGAACTTCGACTACAATAAGTCGATAGACTTACTCGTTATGGTGGTCTTAGGCGGAATGGGCAACATCAACGGCTCGATTATAGCGGCGGTAGTAATAACCGTTTTAAACACCAAACTCGGCGTTGCTTTAACGGGTAACCTTGCCGCGCTTAAAAACCTTATTTACGCGCTCGTGTTGATTTTGATAGTAGTGTACAACAACGCGCCCAAGCTTAAAACCGTGCGCGAAAAGTATAACTTCAAACGCTTGACGAACTTCCTTTACATTAAATTGCACAACCTTTTCACCCGCAAAAAATATCAGCACGACCCCGCTAAAGAGCAGGAATTCGGGGCAGACTGGTCGGTCGTTCCCACCAAGGTTGAAATGGACGCTATTTTATCTACGGACTTCACGCCGGACAATTCCTTTACGCCCGACAAGCCCGATAAACCGAAGGGGGATAAATAACCATGAGCGAACCTATACTTAAAACCGAAAACTTAGGCATATCTTTCGGCGGTCTTAAAGCGGCGCAGAACGTCAACCTTGAAATCGAAAAGGGCGATTTGTACGGGCTTATAGGGCCTAACGGCGCGGGCAAAACCACCGTATTCAACCTTTTGACGGGGGTGTATAAACCGACATTCGGTAAGTTTTATCTGGACGGCGAAGACTTAACGGGTCTTGACCAAAGACAAATAAACATCAAGGGCATCGCCCGTACCTTCCAGAACATAAGGCTTTTTAACAACCTTTCCGTCATCAAAAACGTTATGATAGGTCTGAACAATTTGCCCGAATACAAGTGCAATTTGTTCGAAAGCATTTTCAGGCTTCCTAAATACTACAACACCGAAATAGCGATGCGCGACCGCGCTAAGGAAATTTTGGACGTTTTCGGCTTGCTCGATTTAAGAAACCAACTTGCATACAACCTCCCGTACGGCAAACAAAGAAAGTTAGAGATTGCGCGCGCGCTTGCAACCAAACCGAAACTTTTGCTTCTCGACGAACCCGCCGCAGGCATGAACCCGCAGGAAACGGAAGAACTTATGGAAACCATTCAGTTCGTTAAAGATAAGTTCGACGTGACGGTGCTTCTTATCGAACACGATATGAAACTCGTCGGCGGCATTTGCAATAAACTTACCGTTTTAAACTTCGGTCAGGAACTTATTCACGGCGACACGAAAACCGTGCTTAACGACCCCGCCGTTATAAAAGCGTATTTAGGAGATGACGACTGATATGGAAACTATATTGAACGTAGAAAACTTAGTTGTCAGTTACGGGCTTATAAAAGCCATAAAAGGCGTTTCGTTTACCGTAAATAAAGGCGAAATAGTCGCGCTTATCGGCGCGAACGGCGCGGGCAAAACAACCATAATGCACGCGATAAACGGGCTTATCCCGACGGAAAGCGGCTCTATTAAATTCTATCAGTCGAACTTAACCGAAAAAGAAAAGGCGAAACACTCGAAAAACGGCGAACCCGTTGAAATCTTGGAGCGCGAACTTACCCATTCGCCCGCACATAAAATCGTAACCTACGGCTT
>CAKQMM010000031.1 GCA_934254755.1 uncultured Clostridia bacterium | reverse complement strand
CGGCGAGATAGAAACGTTTAACGCCTACAACTTTTCTCATAACCCCATGTGGTGGCAACACTGGATGGACATTCCCGAAAAAAGTTACGGCAAGCGCATCCCCATTCACCCGAACGATAGAATTTTCCGCGGCGGCGCGCTTACCGACCACCCGCATATTTTCGACGTGGTAAGATATCTTTTCGATAGCGACTTCGATACCGTTTACGCCGAAGCCGCCCCGAACATGCGCGACGGTGCCGAAACCGAAGATATGGTTTACGTCATAGGCAAACTTAAAAACGGCGTCGTGGTAAGTTTAGACCCGTCTTACGCAAACCGCGAACCCGAGCAGTGCAGGATAGAGAATTTTTACCTCTCGAAATATCCCCGCGCGGTGCAGGTCGAAATGCAGGTGAACGGCACGAAAGGCATGCTTTTAAGCGACCCATACGGCGCAGACTACGTCGAAAGCATGGGACCCATCGAACAAAGATATACCGTAGGCGGCGGAATGGGCGTTGCGCTTGACGATCAGCGCAGGCTGTTTATCCGCAACTTTATAAAAGATATACGCGAGCACACTAATAACGCCGTCATCAGTTTAGAAGAGCATAAAAAGACGATGCTTGCCATGAACGCGGCGTACGACAGCATTTATCTCGGCAAACCCGTCAAGGTTAAGTATTAAAACGGCAGCCGTCGGCTGCATTTTGCGATACACCCTATGCTTTTAGGTTGAAAAGGCTTTTTGCTTTGTCATTCTGAGCGAAGCGAAGAATCTCGCGGAAGCGGCAAACTTTGTTTGCGTTTTGCGATACAGTAACTCGCAGGTGCGATTATCAATCGCCCGCACTTTTGTCATTCTGAGCGAAGCGAAGAATCTCGCGGAAGCGAACAATAAATAAGACAAAAATTTATTAGAAAAATGAGCGCGAAAGCGCGTAAGGAGAATAAAAATGATTGATACCACTTATTTTAAAAAAATCGTTGAAAATATTGAAAAAGTCAACAAAGAGCAGTCCGATAACATTTTAAAAGCCGCAAAACTTATGGCTGACGCTATCGAGCAGGATAAACTCATTAACGTTTACGGCGGCGGCGGACACACCACCCTTTGCATGGGCGAAATGTTCTTCCGCGCGGGCGGCTTAGCAAACATCAACCCCATCGTTGAAAACGGTCTTACCGTATTCAATCAGGCTCTTAAATATCTTGAACTTGAAAGAACGGTCAATTACGGCTCTGCAATTATGAAGTATTACAAACTTCAACCGGGCGATTTGCTCATCGTTTTCCACAACATCGGTATTAACCCCGCCACTATCGACGCGGTTATGGAAGCGAAGAAAGCCGGAGCGAAAATCATTGCCGTTTCGTCGAGCTATTGGCAGAACGAAATGCCCGCAGACCACTTTATTCGTCACCCGAACAAAACTAACTTGTTCGATTACGCCGACGTTTGCATTGACGACTATAACCCCGTTGGCGACGCGGTTATCAATATCGAGGGATTCGATACGCCTATCGCGCCTATCTCTAACATAGTTGACTTCTACATTGCGCACGAACTTGAAATCGAATGTGTTCGCGAGTGCCAACGCCGCGGCATTAAAGCCCCCTGCTGGTCTTCCGCCAACACTCCGGGCGGCGACGAAAAGAACGCCGCGTACCTCGCAAAATACAGCCCCAGAATTAAAATGTTATAAAAAAAAGACCCGCAAGGGTCTTTTTTTTATGCGTTTTAAACGATAGACCGCATTACGCTATATTACGGATAAGCGGCGCTTGTCGGCTTATATTTAAAACACGCAAAAGTAGGGCGAAGGGCGTTGCGTAAAGTTCAGCACGCTTCCGCGGATATTCTTTGCTCATCGCCCAGGATAACACACACTCGTCATGTTGAGCGGAGCGCAAGCGCAGTCGAAACATCCAGCCGTAAGGCGCAAATTATATTATATAAAAATGCGGCGTGCCGCCTAGATCCTTCGCTTATCGCTCAGGATGACGGGAAGCAGTGTCATATTGAGCGATAGCGAAACTTCTCGCGGAAGCAAACACGGAAGTTAAATGCGGGCGTATCACAAAAAGCAGCCGACGGCTGCCGGGTCGTCGAGACGCCGACCCCTACGGTTTCTAACCACTAACTACTATTCACTCATTGTCACTCTGAACGAATGTGAAGAGTCTCGTGGAAACGAAAGCGGGGTTGAATAAGGGCGTATTCTCGTCCCCCTTGTTAAAGGGGGAACGGCAATTAGTTTTACGAATTGCCGCAGGGGGATTGGCTAATTCTGATGTAAAACACGCCCCTTGTCAAGCGCGCTTCCGCGGAGATTCTTCGTTTCACTCAGAATGACAGAATGTAAATCTAAAGTAGGGCGGGGCTTGCTTCCGCCGCTTTTATGCGGCTTGCTATCGCCTTTAACAGTAATATTCATTGCATAATAAAAGCGGCCGTAAAGCCGCTTTTAAAATTTACGTTTAATTAAATATATTTTGCAAGGTCGTTTTCAAGAAGTTGTTTATCGGTGCGACGGGCAAAATTATATTTTTGCGGTTTGAAGTCCGCAATCGGGGTCAAGCCTTTAAACATAACGTCGATAAGTTCTTTTGCGAATTTAACGCCGCGTTCAGACTTAACTTTTATCATCATCGGGGTGGCTTCGTACTTCTTAACGCCGCTTACGTCCTTCGGATAGTATTTGGTGTTAGCGTATTCATCCGGGTCAAGAGCGCAGAACATAACCAAAGTTTTGCCGCGGAAACCGATTTTAGCAACAGCTTTTCTGCCGATAAAGAAGGTGTCTAAATTCCAGCTTATGCTCGACCTTACGCGCTTAAACGAAAGCATGTAGTTTTTAAGTTCTCCGTAATAGCCCTGAATGGTTTTATCCGTCTGGTGCATTTTGCCGATGAAGCTTTTGGAGATGAATTGTTTGCCTTCCATCGAAGCGAAGAATTTTGCGGCTTCGTCCTGCGGTTCAACCGTTTCGGTTGCGGCAATTTCAGCCGCGGCGGCTTCGGGTTTTACTTCTTCAGCCTTGACTTCTTCGACTTTAACTTCGGGTTCGCTTACTTCTTCAGCTACGACTTTAACCTCTTCGCTTGCGGGTTCTTCAACCGTTTCTTCCGCAGCGACGGTTTCGGTTTCTTCGAGCGCAACTTCGGTCGCGGGGGCAGCGCCTTCGGTTGCCTCCGCTATAACGGCGGAGGTTTCGGCTTCGTTTTCCGCTTCGACTTTGTCGTTTTTATGTTTAGCTTTGTAAACGATTAACGCGATAAGCGCATAGATAGAGTAGACTACAAACACCGCAACGGGTATTATAAGCATAAAGCCGAAGCATATAAGCAAGGTGAGCAAAAGGTTTAAGAACACTTTGCCGGAAGTGAAGAACACTCTGTCGAACGCGCCCGCCATAACCGCAATGAATATAATCAGCGCGGCGATGAGGATAACTACGCCGTAGTAAGCGCAACCGTAAAAAGTTTTAGCCGACTTTTCGCTTTTGAATCTGCTTGCGTTTTTGCTCGCCCTTTTATCGACGAATACGCCGGAGAAAGTGCTTGCTATAACTAAAAGCAAGGTAACCAAAAGCGCGCATCCGAATATCGCCCATGCGGCGTTTTGTATGTTAAAGCGTTTCCAACCGATAGAGTTAAGTATGTTTACCACAAAGTTCGATTCAAGCGCCTTAAGGTGTTCTCTTCTGAAATAGTTCTGTTCGTCCATAAGGAACATTACTACGACAGAAAGAAGGGCTAAAACGGTTATAGTAACGTTTCTAACCGCTTTCGATTTAAAAAAGTTGAACAGTTTGGCATAAGCCGATGGTTTCTTTTTCGTTTCCGACATATTGCACCTCTAAATAAATTTAATAGTATTACAAAGTAGCACAAATTACATTAGATATTTTAACTATAGATATTTTAACTATAAAAGGGTCGTAAGTCAAGCAATATTCACAAAAGTGTCGATTTTTGTCAACAAAACGTCGATATTTGTTAAAAAAACGGCGCGCGTATTCCGAAAAACGCGCCTAAGTCTGCATATATAGTCCTGTTATAGAGGCAATTTTTGATAATTCGCCGCTCGGGTTTTTGCGTAATTTTTTAGCCGAGCGGGAGCCGCGCCCCGTCAAATTTTAAAGCGGTTGAGCAGTTGCTTGTCGCTATCCGATATTCTGAAGCTATCGTTGCATTTAGAAATCGCTTTACGCTTTGTGAATACGTTAAGGGTATCCCCGCATATTAAATCTATGCCGAGAGGTTTGTTTTTAATTACTAATTCGCATACAAGCCAGGCAACCGCCATATTCACGTAATATTCGGTTTCGCCTTTAAACCGCGCTATAAAGCGGGATAGTCTAACCGTATACTCACCGTCGGTAGCGAACTCAAACGCAAATATAACCGCCATGCGGCGGTAAAACGTTTCGCTTTTGGCGGCGTAAACTTCCATAAGGCGGTATAGTTCGCTTTTATGCTTTTTTGCGCCTTTAAACTTAACCGCGTCGGTCATATACCAGCCGTCCGCGCAGTCAAGATAGGGTTCAAGGTAATATACGAACTCGTTAAAATCGCTTATTCTCGATAATAGTTTTGCGTATACGGCGATAAGAGCGGTGTTATCGAATAACTTTAAGTCTAAAAAACTTTTATAGTTCCCCTTATAAATTCGGTTTGCTAAGTCCGTAACGGCGGGGCTTCCTATCGCTAAAACGGTTCGCTCGCAGTTAAAAATGCGCTTTTCGCGCTCGCATGGCTCTGTGCCTTTAGAAAAGGTCGCTATATATTTTTTAAAATTTTCGCCGTCTTTTTCAGTCCAGACGGACAGGTTAAGTTCCATAATTTATTCCGTCAAAGGGTTATTGTTTAATTTTTTTCTGAAAATAAAGTAAATAACCGTGCCGACCGCTATTAAAACGCCGAGCGTTATCATAAACAATATAAATATTCCGTTCCAGCCGAATTTGGTTGAAAATTCGCCTAAACCGTACGCGCTGACGGTGCTTCCTACGTAACTAAGCCCGTTTAAAAGGGAAGAAACAAAGCCTATATTATACTCTTTGCCCAAGCTTAGCGGGAATAAATTCGTCATAACGTTGTTTATGCCGTAAATAAAGCAATAACCAAGCACGCAACCTAAAATCAAAAGCAGCGCAAGCGTTAAAGATATGCCCGTATACGCCACCGCAACGCATGCAAGCGTTATAGCCATTTGCGTTAAACAAAGGGGAATAAGGTTTTTAATTTTCTTATTCATCTGAACGGCAACGAAGGTCCCCGGCACGCCGCTGAGCGGCAAAATAAGGGTTAAAATCAAAGATATCGACGGTTTATAGCCGAAAACTTCCTGCAATAAACTCGGCAGCCAGGTTTGCAGCCCGTCTTTTACTATTTGTACGAAAGCTATAAACGCGCCGAACATAATAATAGTCGTAACCATGGGCGAAGTGAATTTTTTGTGTTCGACATTCGGGGTTCCAAGAGGGTTAACGGCTTCGGCTTCCGCTTTTGTGCCTATCCCCGTCATTTTGCCGTAAAAAACTATCCATAAAAGCCCGAGCAGCGGCATAATTACGCCGGTTATATAAAATATTGCCCTGAATGCGTTCAGTTCCGTTAAAAGCGCGCTTAACCCGTAAGCGGCGGCGGTTCCGAGCGGAGTTGTCGTCCCCATTATCACGACCGATTTAGCCGTTTCGTTCGGGGTTAAGTTTTCGCCCAGCGTTTTAACGAGCATCGGCCAGATAAGGGCAAGGGTCGCGCCGTTTATTATCCATAAATATTTAATTAAAGGAAAATATTTCGTAAACCCTACGACCACGTTAAGGGCGGCGGATATAAACATGCACGCCGCGGGGATAAAGCGGGTGTTATATCGGTCGCAAAAAAAGCTGTTGATTATCTGGCTTGCGCCGTACGCAAAAAAGAAGCAGGACGGAATAAGCCCCGCCGCGCCTTTACCCACGTTGAATTCCGCCATTAACCCCGACACGTTTGCGTTGCAACTGTACTTGCCTAAATAAGTGACCGTGTACATAAGCCACGCCATAACCATAAGCATAGCGTGATTTTTTTTGCCGTTTCCCATAACTTACTTTCCTTTCGCTGTCAGCGGCGGCTGCGGCGATACCCGAAAACTCCCGATAAACGCCCTATACGCGCCCGACCGCATAATTATAGCATTTTTATATCTTAAAATCCATTAAAAACGACCGACTTGTAAAATATTTGTAAAAACGCTTGACGGTTTTAAATCATTGTGATATCATTTTGATATCAAACATAAGGAGAGAGTTATGGAAGAAAAAGTTTTAGACAATAAAAAGCACGGCATGGCAGTGCTGCTCGGCACGATAGCCGGGTACATAGTCGCTATTTTGGCGGCGATATTTTCGTGGATTACAAACGACGATCCGCAAATTTACAACTTAATTATATTTGTTATTGCGGTTGCGTATATGTTAATAGGCTGGCTTCCGCTTGTCGGGCTTAAAGTACTTGCCCCGCAGGAAGCGTTGGTATTAACCTTGTTCGGTAAGTATATCGGCACGCTTAAAGGCGACGGGTTTTACGCCGTCAACCCCTTCTGCGTAGCGGTAAACCCCGCGGCAAAAACCAAACTTAACCAGAGCGGAGACGTTTCCACTTTAAATTTAGGCGGTCAAAAAGCTGCCGACGGCACGAATATAAACTTAGAGTTCATAAGCAAAAAAATGTCGCTTAAAGTTATGACGTTAAACAATAACCGCCAAAAAATCAACGATTGCTTAGGTAACCCCGTCGAAATCGGCATTGCCGTTACGTGGCGGATAACGGACACTGCAAAAGCGGCGTTTAACGTAGATAACTATAAAGAATTTTTATCTCTTCAATGCGACAGCGCGCTGAGAAACGTAGTCCGCGTGTACCCCTACGACGTTGCGCCCAACGTTGATACGACGGGCGACGGGCTTGCCGACGACGGCTCTCTTCGCGGGTCGAGCGAAACGGTTGCAAACCGCATTAAAGAAGAAATTCAATCTCGAGTAAACTCGGCGGGCATAACCATCGTAGAGGCGCGCATAACCTATCTTGCCTACGCGCCCGAAATCGCCGCCGTTATGCTTCAACGCCAACAGGCTTCCGCTATTATAGACGCGCGCAAAATGATAGTTGACGGTGCGGTCAGCATGGTCGAAATGGCTATCGAACGCTTGGAGAGCAACAACACCGTTAAGCTTGACGAAGAAAGAAAGGCGCAAATGGTCAGCAATCTTCTCGTCGTTTTGTGCGGCAACCGCGACGCTCAGCCCGTAGTGAACAGCGGCTCAATTTATTAAAGCGGGTTTTAAAATGAGCGAGAGGAAGCAAATCCCTTTACGCGTGTCAAGCGAACTTTATAACGAACTTATGAAGTGGGCGAACGACGAATTCCGTTCGATAAACGGGCAAATCGAATATCTTTTAACGGAGTGCGTAAAAAAGCGCAAAAATATAGAAACGGCGAAAAATTCCTTAAACGAGCAAAGCGGGCAGAATAAGCCTTAAAATTAAACCGAAAGCGTTCGCGTTTTTTTGCGGACGCTTTTTTAATTCGCTTATAATGCGACTATTTAAATATGTTATATAAATATTTTATCGCTAAAAAGGCGCAAGTTATTGCAAAAAACGCCGCTATTTGCTAAAATTAAAATATGAATTACTTTGAAAACGTTATTTACTATCTTAATAAAGTGAACGACACGCAAACCGCTCAGATGAACGCCGCTGCGAAAGCCGTTAAAAACGCAATCGTAAAAGGCGGGCTTATCTACATTTTCGGGTGCGGACATTCGCACCTTTTGGGGCTTGACTGCTTTTATCGCGCGGGGGGCTTAGCGAACGTTTACCCCATACTTAAAGAGAGCCTTATGCTCCACGAAAGCGCGTCGCTTTCAAGCGTACTTGAAAAGGATGAAAAGGCGGTTGCAGGGCTTTTGGACGGCTATAATATAGGTAAAAACGACGTGTTATTCGTCATCTCTACTTCGGGCAAGAACGGCGCGCCCGTAGACGTTGCCCTTCAGGGCAAAAATAAGGGCGTAACCGTCGTTACGATATGCTCTTCAGAATACTTTTCAGAAACAAGCAAGCACAGTTCGCATAAACTGTTAAAAGACGTGGGCGACGTGGTCATCGACAATTGCGTTCCGCACGGCGACGCGGTCTTGGATGTCGTTGGCGGCGGAGTTAAAAGCGCGCCCGTTTCGACGGCTGTCACTTCCTTTATAATGCAAAACGTTATCGCGCTCGGCGAAAAGCTGGCGGTTGATGAAGGCGCGCACCCCGACGTGTTTATGAGCGGCAACGTAGAGGGCGGCGCGGAATTCAACAAAGCTTTGATTGAAAAATACAAACCGCTCGTCAAGTGTTTATAAAAACCAAACTATAAAGGCTTAATTTATGAAAAAAGGCGTTATATCTGTTATAGGAATTTGCGGCGAGTCGATTTTTATGCGGCTCGACCATTTCAATAAGCCCGGCGAAACGGTCGTGACGGACAACATTCACGTCGAAGCGGGCGGCAAAGGGGCGAATCAGGCTCTCACAATCGCAAAACTCGGCGGCAAAGCGAACTACTTAACCGCACTCGGAAAAGACGAGTACGCAAAATCGTGCGAAGAAGTTTTCGCGGCGGCAAAACTTAACTATCAAATCGCTTTCAAGGACGGGGTAAAAACGGACGTCGGCGTAATTTTTACCGATAAATCGGGCGAAAATCAAGTGACCGTTTACACGGGCGCGTCGGCAATGTTGAACGAGAGCGACGTTTATGCGTTTGAAGAAAAAATTGCCGGAAGCGAATATCTTTTAATGCAGTTAGAG
>CAKQMM010000030.1 GCA_934254755.1 uncultured Clostridia bacterium | reverse complement strand
TAAGACCCTGATACATCATTCTGTATTCCATGTCGGAAACCATGCTGTCGATTTGTCTTTCGATGAGCGCGTCGGGAATTTCGACTTCGCACTTTTCGGCAATGGCTTTTATAATTTTGTCTTCCGTTTCGGCTTTGGCGCGCTTAGCGTTAGACTCCTGAAGTTTCTTCTTCGTGTCGGCTTTGTACGCCTCGACGGACTCTGCGCCCGCGGCGTCCTTTATAAACTCGTCATTGATTTCGGGGAGTTCTTTCGCCTTGATTTCGTGGAGTTTAATGTGGAAAACGGCGTTTTTGCCCTTAAGGTTTTCCGCGCCGTAATCGTCGGGGAATTTGACGGTTATGTCTCTTTCTTCGCCGATATTCATGCCTTCGACTTGTTCTTCGAATCCGGGGATAAATCTGCCCGAACCGAGCTCTAAGGTCTGCTTTTCGGCGGTGCCGCCGTCAAACTTAACGCCGTCAACGCTGCCGCTATAATCTATAACGGTTATATCGCCTTTTTGAGCGGCTCTTCCGTCTACGGCAACTTCTCTCGCGTTTCTTTGCTGTAAGCGTTTAAGCTCCGCTTCGACGTCGGCGTCAGTTACATTATACTCAACCTTATCGAACTTTATACCCTTGTACTCGGCAAGTTTGACTTCGGGTTTTACGGGTACGACCGCTACCATGGTGATGCCGTCGTCCGAAATTTTTTCGATTTCGATTTCGGGTCTGTCAATCGCTTCGATGGTCGGTTCTTTTTCTAAGATAGCATAGTAGTGTTCGGGGAAAGCGGCGTTAATCGCTTCTTCAAAGAACACGCCTTTGCCGTACTGCTGTTCGATGACGTGTTTGGGTGCTTTACCCTTTCTGAAACCGGGGATGTTGAATCTCCCTTTGGTTTTATCGTACGCTTTCTGTATAGCGTTTTCCCATTCTTGTTTGTCAAGAGTGATTTTAATGCGGACTACGCTTTTTTCAGCGGGTGCAACTTCATAGTTCATAAGTATTCTCCTATATATACTTTTATTTTTGTTAATAGACTTATTTATTTAAGTTCGTATACCCGTTTATTTTAACAAAGTTAAAGGTAATTGTAAAGTTTTTGCGGCTTGTTTTTTATTTTCATTTACTTTTTACGCAAAATGGGTTAATATTTAGTAGCATTATAATAGATAGCGTGTACCGAAAAAAGGACTTATTATGCCCAAAGATTTTTATTCCGTATATAAAACCGCCGTAACGCTTAACGAAAAGCTTCGCGGCGCAAAGGTAAACAAAATAACCCAGCCCGAAAATTACGAGCTTGATTTTTTGCTGTACAACGGGAAATCTTTCACTCTTACGGTGAACGTTTCGCCCGAACTTTTGCGCGCGGGGCTTACCGATATCGAAAAGCCGTCGCCCGCCGCCGCTCCGAGTTTTTGCATGTTACTCAGAAAGTATCTTCAGGGCGGCGAGATAACGGGAGTCAAAACTCTTAACGACGACCGCATTATAGATATAAGTTTCACGAATAAAAACGATTTTTTCGAGACGGAAAACCTTGACCTTATAGTCGAACTTATGGGCAAGTTCAGCAACGCTTTTTTGGTTAAAGACGGATGTATAGCGGGCGCGCTTAAAAACGCGCCGAGAGAACTTTCCGCCAAGCGGCTTATCGCAAGCGGGCTTAAATACACGTTTATCGAAAAAGATATTAAACCCCTTTTATGGGACGCGGAAGTGCTCAAAAAAACTTTCCGCAATAACGAAGGTTTAACCGCGGACGCGCTTATCAAAAACTTCGGCGGGCTATCTCCCGTGACGGCGGAAGAAGCGGTTTATCGCATTAAAAAACTAAGCTACGATTACGACTTGTTCGCAAAAGAATTTTTAAGCCTTTTAAACTCGCCCGAAGGCGTTATAATAGCCGACGAAAAGGGCTCTGACGTCTACCCGTTCGACTACTTGTCGCTTATCGGAAAAAGAGAGGCTTTTAGCGACTTTTTGAGCGCGCAAAAGGCGTTTTTCGACGGGAAGCAAATTAAAAAAACCGTTGACGGCAAGCGGCGCGAAATTTTAAGCGCGATAACCCCGCACATAAAGCACGAGCAAAAAAAATTATCTAATATTTTGCTTAAAATCGAGTCCGCAAAAGACGCGGATAAGTATAGGCTTTACGGCGAAGTTATAACCGCAAGCGCGTACGCCATAAAGCGCGGCGATAAGCGCGCGGAACTTACGAATTATTATTCCGACGAACAGGAAAAAATAATTATCCCGCTCGACGAAAATTTAAGTCCGCAAAAAAACGCGCAAAAGTATTTTGCAAGGTACGCTAAACTTAAAAACACTTTAAAAGCGGTTATTCCGCAAAAAGAAGAAACGGAAGCGCGGCTTAAATATTTAAGCGAACTTAAAACCGAAGCGGAAGAGCTTTTGACCGACGACGATTACAAGGATATTAAAGAAGAGCTTGTTTTAAGCGGAATTTTAAAAGCGGAAAAATCTAAGCGCACCGAAAAAAAGCGTGTGAGCGAATATTTGTCGTTTGAATATCTCGGTTTTAAAATTTTTGCGGGCAAAAACAACGTACAAAACGACAGGCTCACTTTTTCAAGCCACGGCGGGGATATTTGGCTGCACGTTAAAAACTACCGCTCGGCGCACGTTATAATAAAAACCGACGGAAAAGAAGTCCCCGAAGCGGTTTTACTTACCGCCGCCGAGATAGCGGCGTATTATAGCGAAGTAAAGCTTAGCGGAACGAAAACCGCGGTTGACTACACTTACAAAAAATTCGTAAAAAAACCGCCCAAAGCTAACCCCGGCGCGGTTATTTACACCGATTTTAAAACGCTTACGGTTATCCCCAACGCGCACGACGAGTTAAAAATAACTAAATAAACTATATAAACACGGGCGCGCCGAAAAATTCGGCGCGCCCGTAAAACTTTTATTTCAGACCAAGTTTTTCGTTTAAATCGTCAATATCGGGAACCCAAAAATCGCTTGACAATTTCCCGGAAACTTCCGACACAAAACGGTCAGCCATTTCATTTCTTTCCTTATCGGGATAATCGTAAGTCTTGTCTAAACCTTTCTCATCGACCATCATAGTTTCCCAGTCAAACGCAATGTTTACGAATTCATCCAATAAATCTCTGTCTATCTTCGTTGTAACGTTGCACTCCTGCAACAAGTATTTCCTTATAAACTCTATTGCCTCGTCCGAAAGTTTAAAAACTTTAATCTCTTTGTTTTTCTTCTTTAAAAACATAACTTTTCTCCTATTAAAAATTTTTATGTGCTTGTCTTCTCGCTCTCGGCGTATCGTGGAACTTATTTATACTCTTAACTACATTCGTTTTGTTTACGATATGCGTTAACGTTCTGTTTTTATCATTAACTCTATCATACTGCACAACCCCGTCCGTATGTCTATAAATTTTTGAATTTTGACTCGTTTTACCAAATAGATTTATAAGCATATCTCTTTTCTTTAAGCCTCGCGAAGGCTCAACCGTTCTATTTTGACCGTGAACGACCTTATCGCGGTTTGTGCTTACTACGGCGTATCGCCGTCACTGCCCGTTAAAATATTAGATTTAAGTTAAAATAAAACTTCCCACCCTGTTTTATGGGCGGAAGTTTGTTTGTTAAATTATCTTTTACGTTTATAAACAAGCAAATTTACTATTTACTCGCCGTATTCAAGGTCCTTAATCAGTTCAATTAAAGGTTTTTCACCGATTTTATGGTTAAGCAATAAGTCGTCAAAATCTTTATAATTTCCCAAAACCTTGCCATAGGCATACACCTGCACCGCTTTGCCGCGCGGCTCTAAAACAAAAGAATTGCCTTTATATGCAAGCGTTACTTCGTTTTGCCCGTTTATGCAGTTTTCTTCCGTTTGCAAAAGAAAATGAACGTCCTCATCGTTAAATTTATATTTAGTTAAATCAATTTTCATAAAAATCTCCTTTTCCGTTTTGCTTTTTCTAATTCTTTCCGTTCTTTTTTATTCGGATTCCGACCACCAAATCTTTTTCCATTATAAATATCATGCACGTGGTCGTATGGTTTATGCGCGTCAGCCGTATCCATATCTTTATACGCCCAACCGTCTCTACCAAACTTTCTTCTTGAACGAAATTTTCCGGTTTTGATATTGTATGTATCAATGAAGGTCAACGGGAACCATTTCATCGGTTTTTTGTCAAACGATGTTTTCTAAACCCACTTACCATGATAAAACTGCTTATAAGATTTATCTTTCATATTTTATCACCTCCTTTATATTTAGTCAAGATACACACCGGTTTTTACCTTGCAAATCTATTATACCAACAAATAAAGCCGTTATCAACCAAAAAGTGTCTACCGTATTTGACATTATAAGGTAGACATTTTAATATATTTTTACCGTGTTTTATTGATTTTTAAGTAGACACGTTGTATAATCGACACGTAAGGAGTGTCGCAATGACCGATAAAATCAAAATAAAAATATCGTCTTTCGTAGCAAACATTTTAGAAAACGACGCACTGCGTTTCGGGTTTACGAAAAACGATAAATCAAATAAAAATGCTTTGCTTAATAAACTTATCCCCACTCTTGTCGAAGTCAGAAAAGCACGTCGGGACGAAATCGAAAACATACTGAAAAACGAATACAATCGACAAGACGGCGAAAATATTTATAACGCCGTAAATACTGTTATAGACAGGGTTTATTTTAACGACGCCGAGTTGAATGTTTTAGACGAATACGTTTGGATAAGACCGTCAAAAGAAACGACTTTTATTTATGACGAGATAGAAAGTAGCGAAACTCAGATAACCGCACAGGAAATACCCGTGTATATCCGCGGATTATTAAACGAGTATTCGCGTTTTCCGCAATATAAAAGAGAAATGCTTGTATTCGATAAAGAGTTAGACGTTTTCAGCGACGCTTGTTACACACGCCGAATAGTGCATTTTAAGAATAAAGAAACAAACGAAAGAATTAAAGCCTTTGCATTTAACTATTGCTACGGCTATTTATATGACCAGACAAACTATTGCATAATATACGATATTAACGGCGGTATAATTAAATCTGTACCATTAAGCTCCATACAAGATATTTACATGATTAAGCAAAAGTATAAACCAAGCGAAAATTTGATAGAATTATTGCAAGAATATACGGATAACAGCGATTTTGAAAAAGAAATAAACGCAGGGGAAACATAAAATGTTTTTTAACAAAGAAAAGAAGAAAAGCAGTTTCGTAAAATCAAAAACTCCCGAGAGTATAAAAAAACAAAAACAAGCAATAGCGTCTTATTATGCTAAAAAGAAGTCAACGCCAAAAAAAGGTAAATAACAAAACCCTCGCAACATACTCGTTGCGGGGGTTTTGTCCAAAGTAAGCACGAACTTTTCGGCGCGCCCGTGTTTTTAATTTAGTTTTTTAATAATAACGGTTTTATTTTTCATTGAAATTTTTGCGACTTCGTAGCCGTAGTCTTTTAATTCTTTTTTATAAGTCAAAAAACTATGGTCTATGTTAAACCCGCAAATTTTATATATCTCTTCAAACGAAAGAGTCACTTCGCCCTCGCCGATATTTTTAACGTGATTCCAAAGCGGCTCGTATTTACTCATAATTTACCTTTGATATAAAAAATCGCCGATTTCGGGGAAAGTTCCAACACTTAAGCCCGTCTTGACGGTTTTGCCGTTCAAATAGCTAAGGGGGCTATTATCCCCGAAGTTAAAGGTTATTTCCGCGGCGATAAGCCGCTGATATTTAGCCTTATGTTTTTTGTTTATTTCGTTCACGCCGTACTTCCCGTCGCCGATGATAAAATGCCCGTGAAACGCTAAATGGGCGCGTATCTGGTGGGTTTTGCCCGTTATTAAATCGACCTTTAAAAGGCTCGTTTCGCCGCGCGCTTCAAGCGTTTCGTACTCGGTTATTATTTTAACCGCGCCCGCAACGGGCGTTTTAAAAATTTTAACCGTGCCGCTCTTTTCGTCCTTTATAAGATAGTCTGTAAGCCTGCCCGACCGTGGCGAAAAAACGCCGTAAACCTCCGCTAAATACGTCTTTTTTATAAGCCGCGATTTAAACGACCGATAGGCTTCTTTTTCGGCAACGTCGTTAAGAGTAAAAACCACTAAGCCCTGCGTGTTCGTATCTATTCTGTGCGCAAGCCGAGCGGAAGGGTAATTATCTTTTACCCGACTTTCAAAATCGTAAATATCCGTTTTTGCGGGCTTTACGGCAACGAGCAGATTATCGTCTTTAAACGCGACGGTTATAGGCTTAACTTCGGCGGTTTTTTTACTTTCGTCAAAGTAAACTTTTATTTCGTCGCCGATATCGACGGTTACGTCCGCATTCACTCTTTTGCCGCAAACCGAAATATCTTTTTTGCGCAAAAGCTTCATAAACTCGCCGTAACTTAGCTTATCGCCGTAAAAACGAAGGACGGCTTTATTCAGTTTTTCTTTTTTTTGCGAGATAAAACTTTTCATATATAAATGCCGCCAAACCCGCCGCCAAATAAACGGGAACGGCGATGATAGGGCGTTTTAACAAAAAATATGCGCCGTAAGAAAACATAAGCGCGACTATAAACTGCGCTGCGCCCGCCTTGATGGCGAACTTCGCGCTCGTAACCCCCGCTATCATAGAAGTTGCGGTAAAGCACGGCGTGTATAAAAACACGAAAGCCGAAAAGGCAAACAAACTCGCCTTTTCAAGCGGAATAACCCCGCCGTACAGCGCGATAAGCGCGCTTATTATCCCTTCTTTAGCAAACAGCCCCGATATAGCCGCAACGGCGGCTTTTTTATCCCCCGCCCCTATCGGCGCGAACAAAAAGTTAATTAAGCCGCCCAAACGGTAAAGTATGCTTGCGCCGTAGTTATCGCCGACGTAGCGGAAGCGGAAATCGAACGATTTTAACACAAAAACCGCAAGCGACAGCGTAAAAACAACGGTGCTTAGTTTAATTATAAACGACCCCGCCGTTTTTTTCAAGGATTTTATTAAGGTGGAAATATCGGTTTTCCGAAACGGCGCAAGTTCTAACACAAGGGGCGGGCGTTTTTCTTTTATAAAAAATCTGTCCGTCAGCATAAGTTCTATTATCCCGACGAAAAGCGCGCAAAAATATAGCGATATAAGTGCTAAAAATTGGCTTTTAAAAACGGGCTGCGAAGTTAAGTATTGTATGACGGGAATTTTTGCGCTGCAAGGGATAAGCGAAGTTACTATAAGCGTCCTTTTTTTAGCCGTTTCGCTTTCAAGCCCGTTTGAGCCTGCCGCCGCTAGTCCCGTGCATCCGAAGCCCATAACCATAGTAAAAACGCTTCGCCCGTTAAGTCCGCTTTTGTATAAAACGCTTTCCATCGTAAGCGCGGCGCGCGATAAATATCCGCTCAGTTCTAATGCGGTTATTAAGCCCGAAAGTATTACTATTTGCGGAATGAACGACGCGACCTGCCCTATCCCGCCAACCACCGCTTCCGAAAAAAACCTTAGCGTAAAGTCGCTTGCGGCGATACGTTTTAACCCGATTTCCGCCTTCGCGCCTAAATAATCGACGATAAAATTTTTAAGCAAATCGCTTAAAATTTTACCTATCCCGTATTTTCCGAAGGTTATATAAAAAATTAAAAAACACACCGCAAAAAATATGGGAATAGAAAACTTACCGTATAAAAAAGCCCCGTCAAGTTTGCTTTTTTTATACTTAGGGGCGGTAAAAGCGCGGGTAAAATCTTCGCCGCAAATCTCCCCTTTCGGCACGAAAAATTCGCCGTTTACGATCGCCGTTTTTATGCGGCTTGCGTCCTTTTTTTTATTAAACTCGCCCGCAATTACCTTAACCCCCAACTTTTTTTGAAGATAATCGTGGTCTAATTTGCCGCCGCGGCGGGTCAGTTCTTTAACCATGTTTACGGCTATTATAAGCGGCTTTTTTAGTTTTATAAGTTCGTTTATGATTTTAGCCGCGCTTAAAAAAGTAGCCGCTTCCATGACGAAAACTATCGGGGACGGCGAATTTTTTATCTCGTTTACGGTTACTTTTTCTTCGAGGGTCACGGGGGATAACGAGTAGGTGCCGGGTAGGTCGGTTATAACGAATTTTCCGCCCTTATACCGAGCCTCGCCCGAAACTTTATCGACCGTCACGCCGTGATAATTACCCACCCTTTCGCTTAACCCCGTAAGGTTATTGAACAGGGTCGTTTTGCCGCTGTTAGGCATACCTATAATAATCGCTTCGCCGCTGAAACTCATACGCCGCCCTTGATATGCGCCGCGCTTTCGGCAGGCAAAATTTGCTCGTTTTTATTTTGAAAATTTCGTCCGCCCGCGCTACGCAAATCTTGCGTATCAGCGGTTAATTTTTCGACGGTAATCGAGTTTGCGATATCTAACGATATGCCGACCGTCTTTCCGCCCGCAGATACGACGAAGAATTTGCGCTTAACGCTTCCGCCCTCCAATATTATTTCGGCACCCGCAAAAACGCCTAAATCGGACAGCCGTTTTATGACCTTTTGGTCGCTTATCGCGATATTTATTATCTTTGCCGCGTCGTCCGCCGCTAAACCGCTTAAAACCATATTTTCTCCCCGAAACTTACGCTTTATCTTATAAAAGATATGTTTTAAGCCATAAAAAAATCACGGCACTGCCGTGATTTTTTGTTAGTTTTTAATGTGCGCGCCCGCACGGTCGCCGAAAATAGCCGAAAAGCGTTTTTAAAGAGCAAGCGACGAAATTATTTTTTGCTTATTTTTGCGGCAACGCCGCAAAAACGCTTTGCGCCGTAAAGAGCGTATTTTTGAGATATTTTTAGCAGTTGCGAGCGACGCTGTACTTTTTGTACCGCAAGCGAACAACTGCCTAAAATAGCCGAAAAGCGTTTTTAAAGAGCAAGCGACGAAATTATTTTTTGCTTATTTTTGCGGCAACGCCGCAAAAA
>CAKQMM010000029.1 GCA_934254755.1 uncultured Clostridia bacterium | reverse complement strand
GCAACACCCTTTCTTTAATTTCCTGCGTTCTGCCTTGATTCCAGTACTGCGTGCCGATGTATCCGCACGTGCGACGGGCAACGTTCATCTTCGACTGGTCGCGGCAACCGCATTTCGGACATTCCCAAATGAGTTTGCCGTCTTTATCGGTGACGATTTTAATCTCGCCGTCGTAGCCGCAATTCTGGCAATAGTCGCTCTTGGTGTTGAGCTCGGCGTACATGATGTTGTCGTAAATGTACTGGATAACTTTAATAACCGCGGGGATATTGTGCTGCATGTTAGGCACTTCGACGTAACTAATCGCGCCGCCGGGGCTTAACTGCTGGAATTCCGCTTCGAGTTTAAGCTTGCTGAACGCGTCGATAGGCTCGGTTACGTGTACGTGATAACTGTTGGTTATATAGTTTTTATCGGTAACGCCCTCGATTATGCCGAAGCGTTTCTGAAGCGCTTTTGCGAATTTATAAGTGGTGCTTTCAAGCGGAGTGCCGTATAACGAGTAGTCGATATTTTCGGCGGCTTTCCACTTGGCGGTGTATTCGTTAAGCTTCTTCATAACGTATAAACCGAATTTTTTACCCTCTTCTTCGGTGAGTTTTTTACCCGTCATATAGTAAACGGTTTCCCAAAGACCCGCGTAACCCAAAGATATGGTCGAATAACCGCCGTGCAAAAGTTTATCTATCGTTTCGCCCGATTTAAGCCTTGCAAGCGCGCCGTGTTGCCATAAGATAGGCGCGGCGTCACTGTAAGTTCCGCTTAACCGTTCGTGGCGGCATTGAAGCGCGCGGTGGCAAAGTTCCATTCTTTCGTCGAAAATGCGTTCGAATTCTTTAAGGTCTTTTTTGCTCGACAGCGCTATATCGACAAGGTTCACGGTAACTACGCCCTGGTTAAACCTGCCGTAATACTTCGGCTTGCCGTTCTCATCGACGTAGGGGGTTAAAAAAGAGCGGCAACCCATGCAGGTGTAGCAGTGTCCTTCGCCGTTTTTATCGACTTTAAGCTGCTTCATTATCTTTTCGCTTATATAGTCGGGCACCAACCGTTTTGCAGTGCACTTTGCGGCAAGCTCGGTAAGATAATAATATTCGGAACCTTCGCGGATATTTTGCTCTTCCAAAACGTAAATAAGTTTCGGGAAAGCGGGGGTAATGTAGACGCCCTTTTCGTTTTTAACGCCGCGGATGCGCTGTAAAAGCGTTTCTTCTATCATTATAGCCAAATCTTTCTTTTCGCGCTCGTTTTTTGCTTCGCCAAGGTACATAAACACCGTTATGAAGGGTGCCTGACCGTTGGTGGTCATAAGCGTAACAACTTGATATTGTATGGTCTGTATACCCTTTCTTATCTCGTCGCGCACGCGTTTTTCAACTATATCGTTAATCGCCTTTTCGGGCACGGTTACGCCCGCGGACTTAAATTCTTCCTGCACGTCAACACGAATTTTCTCGCGCGAGATTTGAACGAAAGGCGCTAAGTGAGTGAGCGATATGCTCTGCCCGCCGTACTGCGAAGAGGCAACCTGCGCTATAATTTGCGTTGCGATGTTGCACGCCGTCGAAAAACTGTGCGGTTTTTCAATCATGGTGCCCGAAATAACGGTGCCGTTTTGAAGCATATCTTCAAGGTTGACAAGGTCGCAGTTGTGCATGTGTTGAGCGTAATAGTCGGCGTCGTGGAAGTGTATAACGCCCTCGTCGTGCGCGCGGACGATATCCTGCGGCAACAAAATACGCTTGGTTATATCCTTGCTGACCTCGCCCGCCATATAGTCGCGCTGAACGCTGTTGACGGTGGGGTTTTTGTTGGAGTTTTCCTGCTTGACTTCTTCGTTATTGCACTCGATAAGGGTCAGAATCTGATCGTCGGTCGTGTTGGAGCGGCGGATAAGCTGGCGTTTATAACGATAGGTTATATAGGTGCGCGCAAGGTTGAACGCCTTTAATTCCATAAGCTCGTTTTCGACCAAGTCCTGAATTTCTTCCACGCTTAAAGAGCGCGTTCTTCTCGCGCAGATATCTTCGACCTTTTTGCTGAGCGTTAAAATTTGCTCTTCGCTGATTTTATCGTTTTCGGCAACTTCGTCGTTCGCCTTTTTAACCGCGGCGATTATCTTGCTTAAATCGAATTCCGTTTCTTTTCCGCTTCTTTTGATTATCTTCATATTCCGCTCCGCGGGAACCGCCGAACATAAAAAACGACGCTTTCCCTTATATATATTTTAAAGTTTTTTACTCTCTTTTAATCGTGCATTAAGAGTATACCACAAAATTCCCGTTTAAAGTGTTGCAAAAGCAACGATTTTAAAAAAAATTTTTTACATACCACAATATGTTGTGGTTCGCATAACAAGCATAAACACATTATATAGTATGGCAAAACGCGCTAAATTCATACGTTTTCGCCCTTATTCACCCCGAAAACGGGCGGTAATACTCCCCGCGCAGGCACTTACGGCGGCGAGCATAAACGCCGTAAAACTTGATTTTGGGCGATAGAAAACGCACGGCAAGCCGTGCGTTTTAAATTTTTGTCGTTTACGGCAAGACGAAAGCTTACGCCGCGGGGTTCTCCGTTCCTTCGGGAATTATATCGGAGAAAGTTTTTTGATAATATTTAACGCTCTTTTCTCTGTTGTTGTTGATGAACGCGCTCGTAACGTTGCTTACTTCGCTTGCGACGACTATGTCAAGTTTGTAGTCTTTAAACTTAACGGCAATCGAATTTTCTTTGTTCTCTTCAAGCTGAGTTTTAAATTCAGCCGCAGTTAATTTTTTGCTACCCTTTAAAACTTTGGTGCAAAGGATAATGTGGTAGCCGTAATCGGTCGCGACTATCGTGTATGCGCCTACGCCTTCATTAACAACGGCTTTAGCCGCCGCGGCAAATTCTTTAACGTAAGTGGTCGCGCTCGTTACGGGCGAGTAAACGTAACCGTAATTTTCGGTGAGCGAGCCGCTGTCGGTAGAAAACGCGTAAACGTAATCTCTGTATTGTTCCATCTTTTTGTCGTCGATAGCGGTATCGTCGTCGCTGCTTAAAACGCCTGTAAGTTTTTTAACGGTCGTGCCGTCGCCCTCTTTAAACGCGGTGAAAGTCGTATCGAAGCCCATATCGCCCGCAAGCACGGCGTAGAAGTCTGCAAAGGGTTGAGTTTTGGGGGTAACGCTCGTGAAGTAATAGTTGGTGGTATCGAGACCGTTAGAGTCGGTAAAGTCGTAAGCGGTGCCGGTCGCCAAACCTTGATATTCTTTTAATGAAGCGGTTTTAACGTAATCGTCGCCGAAGGTGAACTTACCGCTCGTCGCGTCGAAAGTTCCGTAGTTAGACATAACCCAGGTAGAACGCAAGTCTTTTACGGTGAGGTTTTTAAGCAAACTTTCACGGTACGCTTTAATATCGTTTTCGGTAACTTTGTTTTTCGATTTGTACGCGCTGAGAGCCGCCGTCTGCTCTGCCGAGAAGCCTATTAAAAGGTTGGAAACAAAGCCGTAGCCGTTTTCGGTATCAGCCGTGCCCGTGTGATATAAGACGGGGGAACTGTCGCTCATAGAGGAGAGCGCAGATTCGTAAGCGGAAACGTCGTTTTTATAAGCGGCTTCCTGCTTAGCGTAAAGGTCGGCATATTCGCTGTATAAAGTGTCTTGGTTTACAAGTTTTTCTTTTTCGTTCTGAAGGGCAAGCCTGTATTTAACGACGATAAGCGACTCGTATTGGCGAACAAGCGTATCTTTAAACGCGGTAAGTTCGAGAACTTTGTCAACCGAATCGGGGGTTGACTTCGCAGCCTCTTCGGAAGTTATAAGACCTTGATCGGCAAGAAGTTTTATTGCCTTTTTGAGTGCCTTTTTCCTATCCTTGCTCGTTAAATCGAATTTTTCGATATAATCTTTATAAACGGCAAGGTTTAAGTCGTAGCGGTTAGTATAATCTTCAACCTTAACGCCAAGTTTCGCTTCTTTTATAAGGGCTTCTATCTGGCGTTTATAAGTTTCGGAAATTTTGCTTATTTCTTCGTCTTTTTTAAGTTCGACTTCGTTACCGTCCTCATCGGTGGGAACGGTGAGCGTCGTCCTTGCTGTGACGGTTAAAGTTTCGTGCGGGTCGTCTTCATCCGTTTCTTCGTCCATTAAAGATTTGATGACGGAGTCAACGCTCGTTAAAACGGAATATCTTGCGTAGTTATACTCGTACTCCGTCATAAAGTCAGCCGCGGGAGAGGTCGCTTTAACTTCGGTAAACGCCTTGCCGTCGTGGTTTAAAGCGGTAAGACATTCGTCTTTCAAAGTTTTGCCGTCCGTAACCTTAGCGGCGGTTTGGAAATAACCTTCGCCCTTATGCTCGTCGGTTTCTTGCGTGAGCGCGACTTTAGCATACTGCGCGATTATTCTGTTGTCGACAAGATTATCGAGCAAAAGCTTATAAGTCTGCGCCTTGGTATAGCCGTAGTAATTCATATAAGATGCGCCGTAAGAATTAAAAGCCGCCTGAAGTTCGCGCTTATAAATATCTTCGCTAAGACCTTCGACGGAAACGTTCGCGACGACCTGATCCATATCCCTGTCGGTATTGGTCGTAATAAGGTCGCACCCCGATAAAACGGTGAGCACGAGCGCAGCCGAAATCATTACGGATAAAATTTTAGTAAATAATTTTTTCATATATTTTTGCTCCGTCCGCCCTAAGCGAATGGTTTAACGCTTACGGGCAGGGTATTATTTTCTACAATAGGTACATTATACTAAAAAACGGCGGGTATTGCAATACTTTAAAGCATTTTTTATTAAAATTTAACGCTGTTTTTATCATATTGCGGAAAAGTTGCGGGGTTAGCGCGCCTGTGCGCCGCCCGATCAACCTTTATGCGCCCGGTTTTTCGTACCTCAAAAAGTTTTTAACGAAGTCCACGGGGTTTACGCCTCCGAAAGCCGACTGGTCGAAGGTGATGACGGGGGTATCGGCAAACGAAAGAGTCGCCGCGGTTTTATAGGCGTTTATTTTATCTATAAAACCGAACTTTTTAAGCGCGTCCAAATCGCTTAAATAAATAGCGGTAAGCTTCCTTGAAATAACGACTTTTTCAAGCTCGCGCTTTTGCGCTTCTATTTTGAGTTCGGCAATATCTATAAGCGCAAGCGTTTCGCGCGGAACGTCGCCGTAAAGTTCGTTTAACGAGTTTACGACGCGCGTTTTGTCTTCGTCGTTTTTAATCTCGGCGATTTGTTTGTACGCTTCCATGCGCGCCTTTTCGTTCGCGATATAACTTTCGGGAATATATGCGTCGGCTTTAACGTCAAGCTCGGTTTCGTAGCCGAGGGTATGTTCGTTGAGTTCTTCTTTCAAGAGTTTGCCGTAAAGCTCGTAACCCACTTTATCCATGTGCCCGTGCTGTTCTTTGCCGAGCACGTTGCCCGCGCCGCGAAGCTCTAAATCGCGCATCGCAATTTTATAACCGCTGCCCATCTCGCTATACTCGGTGAGCGCGGAAAGCCGTTTGAACGACGGCTCGGTCAAAACCTTGTTTTCGTCAAAGGTAAAGTAGGCGTAAGCGGTCAGCCCGCCGCGGCCGACCCGCCCTTTTAACTGGTAAAGCGTTGAAAGCCCCAGCTTATCCGCGTCCGTAACGATAAGGGTGTTCGCGCGCGGCATATCTATCCCGTTTTCGATTATAGTGGTGGCGATTAAAACGTCGTATGCGCCGAGGTAAAAGTCGCGCACGTTTTTTTCGAGTTCTTTTTCCTGCATCTGCCCGTGCGCGACGACGATTTTCGCTTCCGGCAAAATATTTTGCACCTTATCTTTAAAAGCGAAAATCTTTTCGACGCGGTTAAACAAAATAAAGGTCTGCCCTCCGCGCGATATTTCGCGGCTCACCGCGTCCGCTATGAGCGACGGCGTGAGTTCGGAAACAACGGTCTGAACGGGGAGCCTGTTCTTCGGCGGGGTAGATATGGTGCTTATATCGCGTATCCCCGAAAGCGACATGTGAAGCGTCCTCGGAATAGGCGTTGCGGAAAGCGTGAGCGTATCTACGTTTTCTTTTAAAAGTTTCAACTTTTCTTTATGCTCGACCCCGAACCTTTGCTCTTCGTCTACGACCAAAAGCCCTAAATCTTTAAACCCTATATCTTTTGAAAACATTCGGTGGGTGCCGATAATTAAGTCTATCTCGCCGTTTTTTAACGCCGCAATCGTTTTTTGCTGTTCTTTTGCCGTTCTGAACCTGTTCAAAACGCCTATCCTTACCCCGAAGCCTTTAAAACGCTTGACGGCGTTTTCGTAATGCTGTTCGGTAAGAATAGTCGTCGGCGCGACGATCGCCGCCTGTTTTAAGTCTAAAATCGCCTTAAAGCACGCGCGGAAAGCAACTTCGGTTTTGCCGAAGCCCACGTCGCCGCAAAGTAGCCTGTCCATAACCTTGCCGCTTTCCATATCCGCGCTTATTTCTTGCCACGACGCCGCCTGATCTTCCGTATCTTCGTACTCGAAGGCCGCTAAAAACTCGTCCATAAGTTCGCCGTTTTCAGAGAACTTAAAGCCCTTTTTCTCGGCGCG
This sequence comes from uncultured Clostridia bacterium, assembly GCA_934254755.1. Lineage (GTDB taxonomy): Bacteria > Bacillota > Clostridia > Christensenellales > Borkfalkiaceae > HGM11412. Next base: position 2,622 of record CAKQMM010000029.1, on the reverse strand, counting down.
CGCCTTATAGAGCTTTTTAAGGTTGACGGTCATTTTGCGTATAGATGCCCTGACCCGTTCTTTAACCCTTTCAAACTCGCCGCCGCCTATTTTGCTGAGCGCGGGGGCTTCGCTTCCGCCCAAATATCGGGTGAGCTTATCCATCTGGTCGGTCGCGACGTAAAGTCTGTCGCCGCCGTAATATTCGAGTTCGACGTAGTCTTTTCCGCCCTCGACGGTGTTTATGCGCTTAACGCCCTTAACTAAGCCCACGCCGAAGTTTTCATGCACGGCAAAGTCGCCGACTTTCGGCGCGGTAAACAAATCTCCGCGGCGTTTTTTAACGCTTTTATCGCTGTTTTTCGATTTTAAAAATATATCGTCCGTACCGATAAAAACGAGTTTGCACTCGTGGAATATAAAGCCGTTCGGCAAATATTCTTCGCTCACGGTCACGGGGTTAAAGGCGTTGCCGTCAACCTCTTTTACGTATTTCGTGTTGACCCCGCCCGATATAAGTTTATCGTAAACGGTTTCCGCACCCGCCGTAGAGCCGCCCGCGATAACAACCGTATACCCGCCGCGTATCCAATTTTTCGCGTCGGCGATAAGGTCGTCTATTTTAAAAGCGTACTTTTGTATCGCGCCGGGGGCGATATTGTAGGTTTTAAGAGGGCTGAAAAACGGGATAAGCGTGGTAAGCGACTGAAACGCCGCAACGCGCCCCGACTTTATGCGGGTTAAAAATTCGCTTTCGGTCGGATATGCGTCCGCTATAAACGCAAGCCCCTCCCCGCCGCGGACGAGTAAATTCACCCTGTCCGCATGCTCTTTAATAAGCCCCGTAAACAAATCGTAAAGGTTTTTAGGCTCGTCTAAAATGACGGCGTAGTCGCCGCCGAACGCCTTAAAAAAGTCGTGCGTGCTGTTTTTGAGCAAGGGGAGAATATATTGAAGAGAGTCGTCCGTTAAATCGCTTTCCAACTTTTCGGATAGTTTGGCGTATAGCCCCATCGCTTTTTTGGCGGCCTCTTGCGAAGCGAATTTTTTAACGCACTTTTTAAGGCTTTCCAAAACCTTTGCTTCTTCGTTTTCACCGAAAATAACGTCGGTTGCCGAAACGGCGGCAAGGGTTTCGAGTTCTTTATCCTCACCAAAGACTTTTATGCGCTCCACTTCGTCGCCGAAAAAGTCTATGCGATATATATCGTCCGAGTTTACGGGGTAAATTTCCATAAGGTCGCCGCGGAGGGAAAATTCGCCTTTATTTTCAACCGTATCAACCCTCTTATATCCGGCATGAACCAAATTTTTAACCGCCGTTTCAAGGGGATATTCTTTACCCTTTTTAAATACTACCCGCGGCAATTTTAGCGGCAGCGGTTGAAGAAGGGCTTCAATCGTGGTGACGACGCTCAGCCCGCGACTTTTGATATCGTCAAGCGCGCTTAAACGCAAAAACAAATTTTCTTTATCGAAAACGGGCTTAAATAAAAGCATATCGCCCTTAGGCGGAAGATAAGCCGCGCTAGATCCCGTAAGCGCGTTTATTTCTTTGACCGCTTTTTTTGCGACCTCGGGGTTATTTACGATAAATATGAAAGGCTTATCATACGCCGCCAAAAGCGCGCATTTTTTATTGAAGTCAACGCCGAAAACCGCGGCGGGCACCCCGTCGCGGATATCGTTAAGCACGGCGTTCAAGCCGCTTAAATTTTCTTCGTTAAATAAATCTTTCAGCATTTATATCGTTCGGCTTTTTGCTTATCGGCAAGTTGTTTGCCGCGCCGCCTCAGCCGTTATATTCGTAGCCCGTCAGCCGTTATATTTGCGCATTATCTCGTCAAAACTTTTGCCGAAAATATAGTCTTTAAGCGCGCCCGCCGCCCTATTTAAGGCAGAATTAAACTTCTCTTCTTCGCTTTTCGGGATATTAGATAAAACGTAGTCTATAATATCCGCGCCCGCGCGCTCGGGCTTCGTGCCTATCCGTATGCGGGGGAAGTTTTCGCTCTGAACGTTTAAAACGATGTTCCGCATGCCGTTGTGCGTGCCCGACGAGCCTTTTTGCCGTATGCGAATCGAACCTATATTTATATCCAAATCGTCGTAAACGACCATTAAGTTTTCGGGCGGAATTTTATAAAAGTTAAGAACTTCTCTTACGCACTCTCCGCTTAAATTCATATAGGTCTGCGGCTTTATTATTATAACTTTTTCGCCGCAAAAAGTATACTCAGCATACACCCCTTTAAAACCTTTTTTATCGAAGTCTATATTAAGTTCTTCCGCCAAGCGGTCAACCGCCATAAACCCCATGTTGTGCATGGTGCGGGCGTATTTTTTATCGGGGTTTCCAAGCCCAGCTATAACTTTCATAACTATCCTTTGATTTTAAATTTCGGTATTTTTTATAATCGCGGGCAACCGCCGTCCGCACATACGTGATTTAACACCCTTGTTTGTCATTCTAAGCGTCAGCGAAGAATAACGGCTCTATAACTGTCATTCTGAACGCAGTGAAGAATCTCGCGGAAGCGAACCCGAAGTTCGCCACTAACCGCTAATAAAAATTATACAACTTTTAGTTTTTTTTGTAAACCTTATTAAAGCCGTTACAAAACCCCCTGCGGTCGGCAGGGG
>CAKQMM010000028.1 GCA_934254755.1 uncultured Clostridia bacterium | reverse complement strand
ATCACGGTTGCAAGTGGTTTTGTCGTGTCGAAATACTTTCTGTCGTTCGTAAGACATACGTCCACGCTCGATTTAAGCGGCGCCAACCCCGTTATATCCATGGTCGAAAAATCGTGCTTTATAAGGTCGAAGCCGTAGCCACGGATAAGGCGCGCGTCGCTCAAAACCTTTTCTAAAGTGTAGGGATGGGTGGGGTCTAAAATGTAACCGCCGTTAAGGGTTGCGAGTTTTGCCGCTTCTGGCGCGTTTGATTTATCGAGCAACGGTCTGAACCAAATGCCCGCTTTCGCGCCGCGCGCGTGTATGTCCGCCACCGTGTCCGCCATGTTTTTAAACCCGTCGTTCGCTACCCACGGCCCGCCTATGTAGGCATTATCGCCGAAGGTGCGGTTTATTTGCCAGCCGTCGTCGATAATCATATACGGGCGGTTTTTAACGCCGCTCGTCATCTCGATAAGATAGTCCGTTTCCGTTTTGACCGTTTCGCGCGTGATTTTGCCGTACGCCCAGTACCAGTTGTTTACGCCGAACACCGGGGTTTTGGGTAGAAGGGGGTTGTCGCACATCATTTTCGCAAACTTTGCCGCAACCGCGTAACTGTCTTCGCCCGCCGCGCCGAAATATTCAACCACTTCGCACGCTACGATAGGCTCTTTTAAGTCCGCGCCGCCCGCCCCGCAAGTAAGGTTTATAAAAAGGGTCACCCCGTCGCTATCTAAGCCCCAGAAGCAAAACGCGTCCGCACCCGTTTTTACGCCGTAGCAAAAAGTCGTATCGCCCTCTTTTGCGTACAAATACCATGGCAAAATGCGGCAATTCATTCGACTGCGCCACTCAATATAGGTGTTTTGCCCAGCCCTTTCCCATGTGTCGCCGAATACTTTATCTACAGCGGAAAAATCACCGTTAAACCTTAGTTTTAAAAACTTAACGGGGCTGCCGCTCGGATACACAACGACTTTTGCCGAGTTTTTTTCGACGATATAGTCGAATTTTACGGGGTTGTCGCACGAATTCGCCCGCTCTTCGAAGCGGAAGGGGGAATTATCCGTCGCGCCGACGGAATAATCGGGCTTTCTAAGTAAAGTTACCTGTTCCATTTGCTCTCCTAAATTATAATTGTTTTTTGATTATATGAAAATGTCCAGTTTTAATATTTTTTTAAAGACCAGTTGTTAATTGAGCGTAGTGGCTCTAAGTATACAAATGCGCTTTATCTTAACATCCTTATTCGTCATCCTGAGCGATGAGCGAAGGATCTAGGCGGAACGCCGCATTTTAAACCGTCATCAACCTACGTAAAAACATTTTACCACACCGCGGCAAAGTTTACAAAGAGTTTTATAAAATACCCGCAAATTTTAATAAAACGCTTAAAAAGCCTTAAAATAGTGCGAATTAAAGATATAATTTGCCTTGTCCGCCTTAGCCGTTCGCAAAAAAAGGTTGCAAACGATAAGTTTAAATGTTATAATAAACACGCTAAACTAACTTAATAAAGCGGACGAATTCTATCCGTTTTTTAATTGGGTATTTTTGTACCCTTTTTTGGACATTCTCTCGTTATAAGAATTTGATAAAATGCAAATTCCCACCACGAGAGAATTGGATGTGAGTCCGTTCCGTTTTAGGTTAGTTTAGCGACGACGGAGTTTGCGTTTTTGTGCGGCGACTTCGTTGCCGCACTTTTTAATTGCACAAAAAAAGGAGTTAATTATATGAGATATATTTCCACTCATTGCCCACATTGCGGCTACGCAATAAGACATGGCGAAACCCAAGTTCCCAAAGTACAAATAGGCCCGCCGGTTCAACCTTGCCCTAAGTGCAGGCAATTATGTTTAGACCCTATTGCAACAGAATACGAATTTATGACGGAAGAAGAAAAAAATAAATTTACGTCACAACACGCTCTGCTTCGTAGTTTATTAAGCACAATAATTTTTTTCATTATAGGCATTTCATTTTTAATAGGCGGTATTAGCGAAGAAGTCACGGGGGCAATAGTTGCAGGAATAATAAATATAGTATTTTCCGTTTTGTTAACTGCGTACAATATATATAGCGCGAAAAATAAAAACGTTGAGCAATGGGTTTACGAATCTCTTCAACGAACGTCTATTCCGTTATATTTAGAAATGTTAAAAAATGTTTATTCAACAAACAATGTGAATAGGAAATACTCACCCTACGTTAGAAAAACGGAATTCTTAAAATCACATAAGAACTTTGAAACAAGAAAATCATACATAGATAGCATGCAGAATTTTAATGATTTACTTGAACGACTCAAGATTCAATATAATAATATTCCTTATACAAAAACAAGAATAACAAATGCACACTAATAATCATTTATATTAAAGGAGTTTTTTCAATGGGAAGACACATTTTTAATTTTTTAGGCGGCGATGAATTAACCACAATGGGAGCGGCTTGGTTTGTTTCCTACTGTTGGTTTCAAAATATTGACCACACACATTTAAATTGGTCAAAAGTATCAACTTATGAATATCGAATTTCCGTATACGAAAATACAAAGCAATATCACACATTCTATTTGAGCCAAATAGCACTTATGAATGAAAAAAAGTTAAACAAAAACACTATTGATCTAAGCGGATTTGAAGTTTTGGAAATGGCAAAAAAACTAAGCGAAATTAAAATAAAATAGTAGGGAAACAGTGTTAAAAGAACAATTTAGTTAAACGCTAAGTTTTGGACATGGTTTTATGCACAAAACTACGCCTTCGGGGTAAATTCCCCCGTGGGTCGGGGGAAATGTCGCGAAGCGACAAAAGGGCGCGCCCGCCGCGTAGGCGGTCGGCGACCTATCGGGTTCGCCGTTCCGCTTGCGGAACGGCATAAAAAAAGCAGTACCGACGGTACTGCCAAAGAAACGTATTAAGCATCGGGGACTCGCTCCGCTCGCTATTCAGCGCATCGCACTCATTTAAGCCGTATAGGCTCGTTCCCCACTCGCCGTAGTTGTGCTTGTAGCAAGTATACGTTTGCGCTCGCTATCACGCCGGGGCGGCAAACGCAACACTGTTGCGTTTGGTCGGCTTGCTACGCAACGGTTTAAATTTTTGCAAGCCGACTTCCCACCCGTTCTCGTCCCCGTTTAGGTAACAACCACAAAAAAAAGATAGGTCGAAGCCTATCTTTTTTTTGTGGTGCGCCTTCGGGGACTCGAACCCCGGACCCGCTGATTAAGAGTCAGCTGCTCTACCAACTGAGCTAAAGGCGCATATTCAATACGGGGCGTTCAGCCCCGTATGATGGTGATCCACCGGGGACTCGAACCCCGGACAACCTGATTAAAAGTCAGGTGCTCTACCGCCTGAGCTAGTGGACCATATTTAGTTTTTTTGGCTGGGGTAGCAGGATTTGAACCTACGAATACCGGAATCAAAATCCGGTGCCTTACCGCTTGGCGATACCCCATTGTAATAGTGGGGCGAGAGATGGGAATCGAACCCACGACCTCCAGGACCACAATCTGGCGCTCCACCGATTGAGCTACTCTCGCCATACAATTTGGTGCGCCAGAAGGGACTCGAACCCCTGACACCCGCCTTAGAAGGGCGGTGCTCTATCCAGCTGAGCTACTGGCGCATAGTGTGTCGTTGGTGCGTTGACCCTTCTTTCGAGTGATTGAAAACAAAAGTGGAGCGGGTGATGGGAATCGGACCCACGCAACCAGCTTGGAAGGCTGGTGTTCTACCATTGAACTACACCCGCACTTCTTTCACAATGCTTAAAGATTATACCAAAACGAAATAGCAATGTCAAATATTTTTAAGTCTTTTTGAAAAATTTTAATTTCCGCGCGGTTTTAAGTGTTTTTTTGCGTTAGGTTTATTTTAATATAGAACGCGCTTCGCTAGATCCTTCGCTCATCGCTCAGGATGACGGCACAATAAATAATCATGCTCAACGCATAGACTCAGCGAAGTAAAAATTTATTGCAAGCAAAGAATTCCTCCACCCGTCATTTTGGCGCAGCAAGTTAAAAACTTTGCTCGCGATAAACCCCCTACTTCGTCATGTTGAGCGGAGCGTTAGCGCAGTCGAAACATCCAGCCGTTAGGCGCAAATTATATATAAAATGCGGCGTGCCGCCTAGATCCTTCGGCAAGCTCAGGATGACGAGAAGTAGACCCTTAGAAATAAAACCGCGGTTATCAGTCTTTCATAAGGTCTCGCCATTCAGGGTTAAGCGATTCTATAAGCGCAATCTTTTTCGTCCTATTCCAACCTTTTATTTGTTTTTCCCGCGCAATCGCCGCTTCCTTAGAACCCGTTTCTTCAGCGTACACAAGTTTATATGCGTTATACTTTTCCGCAAAGCCGTCCGTTAGTTTAAATCGATGCTCAAAAGTTCGACGCTCTAAATCGTTGGTTACGCCAGTATACAACACATGATTAGTATGGTTTGTAAGTATATAGACCCACATTTATTATCCTTTTTATAATTTTTCGCTTGGCGGAACCCTTAACTCATCACTAACGATATGACGGTTTAGCGATAAGTTATAACTTTTTTATCAGGTCGCTTAAAGCGCGGGATCTATGCGAAACGGAATTTTTTTCTTCGTCGGAGGCTTCGCCGAAGGTTACGCCTAAATCGTCGCTTAAAAACAAGCTGTCGTAACCGAAGCCGTTTTCGCCCCGCTCTTTATCTATAATAACGCCGAGCGTTTCGCCTTCGCCGGTAACGAACGACCCGTCCTGCCGATACAAAACGACCGCGGAAACGAATTTTGCCCGCCTGTTGGTAGCGCCCTGCATATTTTTAAGCAAAGTTTTTCGGTTAAGCGCGTCGTCGCCGTGAACGCCCGCGTATCTTGCGCTGTAAACGCCGGGCGCGCCGCCGAGCGCTTCGACCATAAGCCCGCTGTCGTCGGAAATAACGTCTTCATGAAGATATTCGCCTATTGCGCGCGCTTTTATAAGCGCGTTTTCTAAAAAGGTGGAACCCGTTTCTTCAACGTCTAAATCGCACCCTTCGTCTTTCATCGAAACGACTTCGTACCTATCCCCTAAAATCGCCTTAATCTCTTTGATTTTGCCCTTGTTTCCGCTTGCAACAACTAATTTTTTCATATCTCCACCGCCAGTCCGTCGTAGGCTTTCAAGCACTCAACGCCGTTATTTTCAAAATAAGAAAAGAACTTTTTAACCGTTTCGCCGTCGTTCACGCCGTCATAGCAATGGGTTAAAATAAGTTTTTTTGTTTTCGTGTTTTCGGTCGCTTTTAAAACGGACTTGCTCGTAAGTTTTGCGTGCGCACCCTCGACGACGACCAAATCGTTCTCCGCTTCGGTTGCAAAACGCGGATAGTCGCTGTATGTGTAAGACAAATCTCCGCAAAAAACTAACCTTTTCCCTTCCGCCTCGAACAAAAACGCGCGGGAATTTTTGCAGTGATTGACCGCCGCCACGGTTATTTTAGCGACGCCGTCATCAAAAATCACACCGCTTTCGCCGTAAACGTGGTAGCGTACGTGCGACCCCGCGTAATTTTCGTCGCCGAAATTAAAGCGCAAAATATTTTTATAAAAAGAATCGTCCGAAACGTAGCAGTCGATATAGGTATCTTTAAACTCGCCGTAGTCGCTAAGGGTAGAGGTTAAGTACACAAGCCCGATATAATGGTCGTTATGCGGGTGGGTTATAAAAATGCCCTTAACGCTTTTAAACGGTATATCGTAATTTTGCAATAAAGTCGTTATCGGCGCGCCCGCGTCTATTACGTAATTGTTATTGCCGACGGTGACCGCTATAGACGAACAAAATCTGTTTTTTTCGGTTATGCCGTGGCTCGTGCCTAAAAAAGTAACTTTCATAATTTGCCTGCATGATATTTAGCCGCTTTTGCGCGTCATTCCGCCCCGCTCGGCTAAAGGGCGAGCGTAGCTTGAACTTATTTTACTACTAAACGATAATTTTGTCCACAAAAACTAAAAAACGCCCCGCGCTTTTACAGCACGGGGCGCAAGGTTTACGACTTTTTAAGGCGTAAAGCCTTTCGGCAAATGCGATATTAAATTACTTTTTAACGTCTACTATAAGTTCGCCGTTTATCTCGTCCACAACCAAAACGTCGTTCGGTTTTAAGTTGCCGCCGATAATCTTTTTAGCGATAATCGTTTCCACGCTCGACTGAATAAAGCGTTTAAGCGGTCTTGCGCCGAAGACGGGGTCGTAACCCTTTTCGATAATGTATTTTTTGGCGGCTTCGGTAACTTCGAGATAAAGTTCTTTTTCTTTAAGCCGTTTTTTAAGCCCGTCAAGCATAAGCAAAACGATTTTGCCTATCTCTTTTTCGGTAAGCGGTTTGTAGAAGATTATCTCGTCGAGCCTGTTCAAAAATTCGGGGCGGAAAGAAGTTTTAAGCAAGTTATTGACCTGCTCTTTCGCCGCCGCGGTTATCTCGCCGCTCTCGTTTATGCCGTCAAGTATATACGACGAGCCGAGGTTAGACGTCAAAATTATAACGGTGTTTTTAAAGTCGACCGTACGACCTTGCGAGTCGGTTATTCTGCCGTCGTCCAAAACCTGCAACAGTATGTTGAAAACGTCGGGGTGGGCTTTTTCGATTTCGTCGAACAGTACCACCGAGTAAGGTTTACGCCTTACCGCTTCGGTAAGCTGACCGCCGTCTTCAAACCCGACGTATCCCGGAGGCGCGCCTATTAAGCGCGACACGCTGAATTTTTCCATATACTCGCTCATATCGATGCGGATAATGTTCTTTTCGTCGTCGAAAAGGGTTGCCGCAAGGGTTTTAGCTAGTTCGGTTTTACCTACGCCGGTGGGGCCTAAGAAGAGGAAGGAGCCTATCGGGCGGTTGGGGTCTTGAATACCCGCGCGGGAGCGCAAAATCGCGTCCGCGACCTTAGTGACCGCTTCGTCCTGCCCGATAACGCGCTCGTGAAGGACGTTTGCAAGGTTTAAAAGTTTCTGCCGTTCGCTTTCTTTCAAGCGGGCGACGGGTATGCCCGTCCAGCGCGACACGATGCGCTCGATTTCTTCCTCCGTAACCTTGTCGTGAAGAAGCCCCTGCTTTTTATCGGCGTTTTTCGCTTCCAATTCTTTAAGTTCTTTCTGAAGCCCCGGAAGTTTGCCGTATTTAAGCTCCGCCGCCTTGTTAAGGTCGTATTCACGCTCGGCTTTCGCTATGTCGGCAGTCACCTTTTCGATTTCGCTTCTAAGGTTTTGAATTTTTGTGATGCCTTCTTTTTCGGCGTTGAAGTCAGCGGACATTTTGGCGTAACTTTCTTTAAGTTCGGCAAGTTCTTTTTCAAGAACTTTAAGCCGCTCTACGCTCAAGTCGTCCGTTTCTTTTTTAAGAGCCGCTTCTTCTATCTGAAGCTGCATAATCTTACGGGATATATCGTCCATTTCGGCGGGCATAGAGTCCATTTCCGTCTTGATAAGCGCGCACGCTTCGTCCACAAGGTCGATTGCTTTATCGGGCAAAAACCTGTCGGTTATATAGCGGTTTGAAAGCGTTGCCGCCGCTATAAGCGCGTTATCCTGAATTTTGACGCCGTGGTAAACTTCGTATCTTTCCTTTAAGCCCCTTAAAATAGATATAGTGTCCTCGACGGACGGCTCGTCAACCATAACGGGCTGGAACCTGCGCTCCAAAGCGGGGTCTTTTTCGATATACTCGCGGTACTCGTCAAGCGTGGTCGCGCCGATGCAGTGAAGCTCGCCGCGCGCAAGCATGGGTTTTAACAAGTTGCCCGCGTCCATTGCGCCGTCGGTTTTACCCGCACCGACAATCGTATGAAGTTCGTCGATGAAGAGGATGATTTTGCCCTCGCTCTTTTTGACTTCGTTAAGCACGGCTTTAAGCCTTTCCTCGAACTCGCCGCGGTATTTCGCGCCCGCAACGAGCGCGCCGAGATCAAGCGAGAAAAGCTTCCTGTCCTTTAAGGACTCGGGCACGTCGCCCTTCATTATTCTTATCGCCAAGCCCTCCGCAATGGCGGTTTTACCTACGCCCGCTTCGCCGATTAAAACGGGGTTGTTTTTCGTTTTACGGCTTAATATGCGGATAGTGTTGCGGATTTCTTCATCGCGCCCGATAACGGGGTCGATTTTATTTTCGCGAGCGCGCTCTACCAAATCCTGACCGTATTTATTGAGCACGTCGTAAGTAGATTCGGGGTTGTCGCTTTCAACGCGCACGTTGCCGCGCACTTTTAAAAGGACTTTTAAAAACCCGTCTTTATCTATATTGAAGTCGTTGAAAATATCTTCAAGCTCGCGCGAAGGTTTATCTATAAGCCCGTAGAACAAGTGCTCGACGGAAGTAAATTCGTCATTCATTTCCGCCGCCTTTTTCTCGGCGGAAGATATTGCGGAAGCAAAGTCGTTAGACATATATTCGCCGCCCGCGCCGCTTACTTTCGGGAGTTTGTCTATCGCGCCGTTTAACGCGGCCGTGAGGCGGGGAACGCTTACGCCCATGCTTTCGACTAATTTTTTAATAAGACCCTCTTCGTCGCTTAAAAGCGCCGCCGCAAGGTGAAGCCCGGTTATCTGCTGGTTGCCGTTTTCTTTAGCTAAGCTTGCCGCTTTGTTTATCGCTTCGATTGATTTTTGGGTAAATTTTTCGGTATTCATAAAATCACCTTCCTTATTAAGTACTGCCCTTATCCCAACTATACGCGGGGTTTTAGGCGGAATTTAATTTATGCCGCACGGCGTTTTAAGCCGTACGCTGAGAACGTTTTTTGTGATGAAACGCCTTATCGCTAATTACCTGAGTAATCGCTTTAAGGAACGTTATGCCTATATCACAATCGCTCCTTTTTTAAGTTCAATGAATTTTTGCTCCACTTTTTTAAGAGCCATATCGGCGTTTTTTTGAACGTTTAAAAAGTAAAGGTTCATTAGTTCGTCGAAGTCCTGCACGTACTTCGTTAAGACCGCCGCCAAACTTTCGCTGCCGACGTTCACTTTCGGGAAGTTGAACAGCCTCGTCATCTTCATTCCGTCGAATATCGTGCGGGCGTTTTCGTTATAATAGGTCTTTTCAAGATAGCAGTAGTAAGTGTAAAAGTCGCTGACCATGTTTATAAGAACGGGGTTTTGCGTCCTTAAAGTGACTTTAAGCCGCCCAAGATAGTCGCTGTTTTTAAAAATTTCAACGCTGTACTTGACGGCGGGGTTGTAGCGGTAAGAA
>CAKQMM010000027.1 GCA_934254755.1 uncultured Clostridia bacterium | reverse complement strand
GCCCATATCGCGTAGAACAAGTTCATTCCGAAGCCCATTTTAAGGTCGCGCAACGGATCGAGCGGGAATGCGGTTATATGCAAAATCTTTCTCATAAAGATGGGGAACGATTTGCCTATAAAGCACTGGAACATAAGCGATATAACTATGCTCGAAACCATTTGCGGCAAGTAAAGCATTACCTGAAAGAAGCCCGAGCACGGTACTTTTTTATAAATTACGTACGCGAAAACGATGTTTAACGGTAACCCGATAAGCGTAGAAACAAGATACGTTACGAAAGAGTTTTTAAATAGGTATTTTAAAATTCCTTCATTGTGTAGTTTGGTAAAAAACCCGCTGAAGTTGCCAAAGAAATTATCGAACCCTATAAACCTGAACTCGCCGACCAATCTGCCGGTCGAATCGCGGAACGTTTCAAACTTCTGAAACGCGAGGAGTATAGAGTTGATGTTTACGGCTACGTAACATATCGCGAACTGCACCAAGGGGTACAGCAACATAAGGTGAACGAATATGGCCTCGCCCACCTTAGCCGATTTCATCGAACGTACTTTTTCGTTCTTTGCTGCTGCCATTTTAACTCCTTATTGCTTAACGAAAGAGTTCTTCCAGAACTCCGGAGTGAACTTGCCGATAACTTGCTGGTTGTATGCTTCCGCAGTAAGAGTAGTGTTGTCGTGGAACAACTTGAAGGGGTTAACTTGTTGATATCCGCCAACGCCTTTAACCGCAACGCCGAATCCTTCGGCTACGTATTGAGCGTTTTTTTCGCCGAATTTGCCGGCGGTTGCGTTGTAAACGACTCTGCCGTTCGCTTTCGCGTCTTTATAATATCCCCACAAAGATTGTTTGTAGTAAGACATCTGAGAAAGGTCTTCCGCGGTAAGGTCGTAGTCGTAGCAACGGGTAGAACCGGTCATTCTCGTGTAAGTGCGAAGAGCGTGCTCGGTAGTGGTGTAAGCGAAGAAGAGTTGAGCCAGTTCTTTCTGTTTGGGGTTTTCTCTTATAGCGACGTTTGCAAACGGAGTAACCGCAACTACCGTGTAGCCCGATTTGCTTGCGTTATCGTCCATCCAGGGATAGGTCATAACGCCGAAACGACGGTCTTTATACTCGTCGCCGTACTGGCTTTCCATGGTGGCGGCAACGTCTTTACATTCGTGTTCCCACCAACCGCCTTCGATAAGCATTGCGATACGCTTCGAACTGGTGCTGTTTTTAGCCTGATACTTACTCATAAGGTAAGTACTTTGAGTTTCGTAGTGGTTGTTACCGCCGAAGCAGACTTCCGCGTACCAGTTGTTTCTTACGACTTTTTCGCAGAAGCTAAGGGCTTGTAATCTACCCCTCTGTCCGGTAAGTTTGTAACCCGTTTCGGGAGTGATAGCACCGAGGTTGCTGTCCGTTCCGTTAGCGGAAACGGCAACTTTAAAGTTGTCGGCGCCTTCGTAGTTAGCCCAGAAAGAGGTTGCGAAACCTTGAATGTAAGCGTCCAAAGAACCCGACCATAAGAAGGGGGTGATGTTGTTCGCTTTCATTTTTTCGCAAACGCGGGTGAAGTCTTCCATCGTCATCGGAAGTCCGTCGTCCGAAGTGCCTTTAACGCCGTCTTGTCCTACCCACTTTTCTTCGTCTACTTCCGTTTCGAGCAACTTGTTGCCGTCGGTTTCGGTGGTGAACACGAGGTCGCCGTTATCGAGCCTTTCTTTAATGAACAAGCCTTTTTCGTAGAAGAGGTCTACGTCGTAAATCATATTGTAGAAAGACGAGTACATCGGAATACCGAAGTATTTGCCGGAGTTATCGTCCGCATACAAAACGTAATCGCGAAGGGTCGGGTCAATTTTATCGGCGATGTTTTTGGTTTCGCCTAAATCGGACCAAACTTTTGCGTATTTAGCGTCCATCGTGTTGGTAACGACGTCGGTTACGTCCATAAGTTTTTTCTCTAAGTTGTACTGACGAAGGTCGAACGTAGAGAAGAATATGTCGTAATCGGTGGTGGTCATAAGGTTTTTAAGAGAGTCGCCGGTGACGTCGCCCTTACCTAACTTAATAACCACCTGAACGCCTTTTTTGCCGTCCTCAAAAGAAGTATCTTTATAAATTTCTTCAAATTCTTTGCCGAGAACTTCGAGCCATTCGCCGCCCCAACCGCCGTTGAAGGTTACGGCATAAAGTTGAGTTTTCGTGGTGTCTACGTCAATACCGTCGCTACCCCACAAATCGTTTTTACATCCGGTCAAAGAGACGAGAGACGTAGTCGCAACCGCTAAAGTAAGCAAGCCGCTTAAAAGTTTCTTTTTCATTTTTTTCTCCTTATTATATTAGCCGCCTTGCCGCATTTTACCCTACGGCAAGGCTTAAATTATTGACAAATCAATTAAGGTCGTCTTTTTCGTCGCTTTCAGGTTCTTCGCCGTCGAGTTCTGAAACGGGTTTCTTCTTAACCGCAAAGGTAAGAACGAATAACGCTGCCGCCGCCGCTATAAGCACGCCGCCGATAGTGAATCCGAGTACTCTGAAGAGCGGGAAGCTTTTAATTGCTTCTTCCGCAACTTCTACGGTATACGAGTAAGCGTTCACGTTGCCCGCTTCGTCAACCGCCGTTATGGTCACGGTGTAGGTGCCCGCTTCGGTGGGAACGAATTTGCCCTCGAACACGTTGATTTCTTCGCCCGCGGCGTTCACCACTTTAATGGTAGCGCTTGCAGAAGACTCTAAATCGCTGCCGCTGAATTCGGGTACTGAAACGCCCTCGCCTTTAACGCCTTTTTTAACGACGCTGCCCTTAACGGTTATTTCGGGCGCGGTTTTATCAAGTACGGTTACGTTGTACGATTTTTCCGCTTTCGCTCCGTCGTATTCCGCTTTGAAGGTTATAACGTATTCGCCCGACAAAACGAACTTATAGTCGCCCGCGCCGTTTGCGATAACGGTAGCCTCGTCGCCCTTTCTTAAAACGGAGATGCTCTTCGTTGCGGAAACGAGTTCCGATTTTTCGTTGAGAACGTTGAAGCCGTTGAATTTAACGGTTTCGCCCGTGCCGTAAGTTGCGTTTATAACTTTGTCGTAATCTACGGTTATAAAGGATTTTTGAACTTTGAAGGTAACGGTTATGCTGTCGCTGCCGGTGCCGTCTTCTTCCTGAACGCTGAACCTGTAAATAACGCCGTTATCGTCCTCTTTAAACGCGTCTTTTAATTCGTACGCGCCGTTTTCGGCGTTATAATCGCTTACGGGGGTGGTTTTGCCGTTTAAAATCTTATCGAGCTTGATGTCTTTAGTGTAGTCGAACTTAACGCCTACTTTATCTTCCGCGCGGAGCGCGCCGAATTTAATTTTGGAGCCGACGGTTACGTTATAAACGAAGTTTTTGCCGTTTTGGCTTTCAAGCCCTACTGCGCCGTAAACGTACTCGCTGTCGATAAGATAAATTTCGGGAGCCTGGTCGTCAAGCAAGTTTATCTTGAACTCTTCGGTGACGCCGTCCGTGCCCGAACCGTCTTTAAGATTGTAAGCTAATTCGTAAGTGAATTCGTATAAGCCGAACTTTTTGCCGAAACTGTAGCCGTTCACGAGCTCACTCTCGGTGAAAGTTACGAAGCCGTTCTCGTCCGCGCCGTTTTCGTTTGCAACCGCGCCCGGGGCTTTAACTTTCATCGTGCACTTAGCGTTCGCCGCTTCTTCGCCCCAGAAGTTTCTGCCGTAGTCGTTATTGAAGAATTTAACTACATCGCGGTTTATCTTAACGGTTTCGGTTTGAACGCCGTAAGCCCAATCGTTATATTTCTGAATGGTAAGCGAACTGTAAAGGTTCTTTATTTCGAGTTCTACGCAGTTTATCGTTACCTCTTTGCTGAGGTCGGGTTTAAACTGTTTGTCGCCGAAGTATAATTCGTTGCCCGCTTCGTCGTACGCGCGGTAAACAAGCCTGTATTTACCCGCGTTTTTAAACACGTAGGGATAGCTGGTGCCGACGTCGTCAATGCTTTTTTCTACCGTTACGGTGTTTTCGTAACTTGCGCCGTAATAGAGAACCTCAACGGAAACTTTAGTGTTGTCCGAGCCCTCGTCGTATACGGTAGAGGTTGCCGCCGCGCCCAAATCGAACTCGCTTCCGCGCGTGGTGTTGAACCCGTTGCGCTCTTTGGGGAGTTGCGTGAATTTAAGCGTTGCGGACTCTATCGCCTCGAAGCGATAATAACCTTCGTACTTATTATCCTCGGCGTCTTTCACGCTGTAAACGATTTTGTACGCGCCCACCGCTTTCGGAGTGAAAGTCGCGTGTTCTGAGTACGCGATATCTTTTTCTTCTTTAATTACGGTACCTTCGCTGTCTTTTTCGGTGACGATTTCGCCGTCGGGTCCGTAAACGGTGTAAGTCCCTTCAAACGCCTCGCCCTCCGCTTTTTTAAAGAAAGATTTAACTACGGGCAAAGTGTAGGGTTTATTTACTACCGCTTTATACGCCGCGCCTTCAACCTTTATCGGGGAAGATAAATCCTCGCCCGCAATGTTTGAAACGACGAGCCTTGCGTTCTGAACGTTACCGGTCGCTTTTATCCTTATGTGAAGGTCTGCGTTTTCGGTAAAGCCGTCGAAAGTCTGGTCGCTGCCGAGCGCGTTCGCAAAGTCGTTATTCGCGCCTTCTTTATCGACGAACCGAGCGTTCGTATCTTCGTTCAAGTTACGGATAACGCTGAGACCTTTTACCGCTTCGTCGTTACCTGCGTAGCCTAAGCCGCCGTTAGCGGGTCTGTCGGTCAAGACGAAAACGTTTCCGTCTTCTTCGAGATAGCCGAAGGTTATGTCTCTTGCTTCAACGCTGCCCTTACCGCCGGTAAAGCCCGCGTTGGTGTAGAAAGCGTTATCGAACTTACGCAAGTACTTAACTCCCTTATAGGGGGTATTCGTAAGCCTATCGTGCGAAGATAAGTTGTAACCCGCAAAAGTTTGATTAACCAAAGGGGTAACCGCTCTCGTCGCTTTAACCGCCGTTGCGCTTTGGTTGCCGCCGACCCAGTTCGAGTTCGGTTTCATGGCTATGGTAACGACGTTTGCTTCCGTTTCGCTGCCGTTAGACTTTTCGTAAATTTCGATTTCTAATTCGCTGAATGAACTGCTGAGGCCCGCCGCGCCCGCTTCGTTTACGAGGGGGAGAACGGTTATAGCCTTTTTAAGTTCGCCAACCTTGAAGGTTTTGGTTATTTCTACGGAAGAAGTTTCCGCTTTCGTCCCAAAGGCGAAGGTAAGCAAAACGCCGTTTCCGTTACTGCTTGGCGAAACTTTGTCGTCCGCCTCGCACGAATACCCGGGGGTAACGGTGATGCCGCCGCCTTTTACTTCGAACAAAGAAGCAATATACTCGTCCGACTTAGGGGTCTCTTTATAATCGTAAGCCGCGTTTACGCGTACGGGGGCGGCAGTTACCGCCGCGACCCCGATAGACGCCGCAGTTACCATAGAGAGTGCGAATAAACCTAATTTTTTAGAGAATTTAATTTTCTTCATCATTCTTACTCTCCCTTTTCTTCGTTAATTTCGTCGGCGTTTGCTTCCACACCGTCAGCTATGCCTTGAGCCGCGCCCGCTTTCTTCTTTTTAAGGAAGAGTATAAGCCCGACTATCGCGCCCGCTAAGCCTAAAGCCGCTAATCCGAACGAAACGAGTTCGACCACGCCTATATAATAAGGTTCTTTGATTTCCGCGTCGATAACGTTCGCTTCGCCGTCGATGACGCCCGCTTCTTCTTTATCGCCGACGGGTATTCCGCCCGCGGGGGTGAACTTCGCGTAAACCTTAACGTCAGCGGTGACGTTGGCAAGGTTTACTTCGTTATCGTTCTCGTCGAACCAGCCCTCGAATACGTAACCGTCTTTTTGCGGAACGTATTTTTCAAAAGCGGCGCCGTCGAATTTGTAGCCGTAAGAAGTTTCGCCGTCAACGATGTAAGTTACCGTCGTTCTCTTTTCGCCGAACGCGCCGATAAGCCTGTTGTCGTGATATTCGTCTTCTTTAATATAGTTTTTGAGTTCCAAGTCTTTAACGGAATTTATTTTCTTGCCGTTTAAGAACCAACCGGTGAAAGATTTACCCTCAACCGTAGGAACGACAAGCGCGTTTTTCTCGTTGTCGGCGCGGGTCTCGACCGTGAATATCTGGTCGGCGATAGCGTCAACGGTTTCGTCAAAGAACTTAAAGCCTATCTTGTATTCGGTCGCCGAAACGGCAAGCTTTAAAATGTTGCTTGCGGTTATTTCGGAAGCGGAAAGATAGAAAGCGGCGTTATTTTGGCTAAATTCTTTTTCGTCGATAGAGTAGCCGTCGATTTGATAGCCTTCGTTAAGTTCTACGCGAACGGATATATCGTCGTTAAACACGACAACTTCGTCGCCGTCGCTATATTTTTTGCCGTTTAAATAAAGGTCTGCGTGTTCGTTTATTTCCGCCGTCAATATCGCGCCGACGGCGTATTTAACTTCGTAAGTCACGTTGTATGCGCTGGTAAGTATATACGTATATTCGCCGCGGCCGTGATTTTTAAGCGCTTCGGAGGAAACGGTGATATTGTCGGCATATTCGCCCGACATGATAACTTCATTGTTCGGGTCGATAAACTTGTACGCGCCCTCAAAGTCAACCTTGCCGCTAAGAGAGTTGTATTGTTCGACGTTGGGGAACTTAATCTCGTCGTTTACCGTGGCCCTCTTGTTTTCGGGGTTGAACAAAGTATCGTCGCCTTGATTTTTGTAGGTTACGATATCGTTTTCGTGCGTGACGGCAAACTCTTCGTTCGTAAGGTCTAAGCCCGCAAGGCTCGTTAAAACTATGCTGGTTTGGGTAAGTTCGCCGCTACCTTCAACGCGGTATGCGGTGGCTTTGGTCTCTTTGGCTATGCCTAACGGTTCCTTGTAAATATCGGACAAGGCAAGCTCTTCGTTTTCCGCAAAGAGCGTGCCGAACTGAACGGTCAATTTAACTTTACCGCTCGTAAAGCCGTCCCATGCGTCGCCGAACCCGGTCTCGCCGTTGCTAAGGTAACTGTCGCCGGTATAGGTCTGGAACACGACGTTAGAGTATATGCTCTTTTTAGAATTGTCGTAAATAACTTTTGTAGGCTCTTTTACGTTGCCGTTGAAGCCCGTTTCCTTAGGAACGAAGCCTTGGTAAGTGTTGGTTTTAGCACCGGGGCCCACGGCGCGGAACGCAGCTTCTTTCTGTCCGTTTGCCGCCGCTTTTACGGTAGATTTTTCAACGGATTGGTCTTCGGTGATTTCGCTCCCGCTATAAGTAAGGGTTACTTTCTTAGAAGAATCTTCCGCGTCTTCGAGAATAAAGGTGATGCTTTTTAAGTCGCCTATCGCAATGGTCCAGTCGCCGCTATTATCTTTTTTAGCCGCTTTGCCGCGGGTGTTGCCGTCGGGGGTGATTGCAAACTCGAAAAGACTGTTGAAGTTATTTACGCCGTTCCAGCGGAAGTAACTTACGTCTATCGCTTTATCGTATTTAAAGGTTGCGTTGCTGCCGCCGGTCAAAACCAAACCTTTATAGGTCTTTTTGGCTTCTTCTTTATTATTAAGGTAGTAGTCTTTGCCGCCGACGTTGGTAACGGTTTTCGCGCCGTAAGCCGCGGTTGCGCCGTCGCTGTTCTCAAAATCGCTTGCAATCGTGGCAACGCTGTATTTGTCGCCGCTTTCGCACCTGATTTGCTCGGTAAGGACTTTGTCGCCGACAGTATGTTTTAAGACGTAAACGCCCTCTTTGTTCAAAGTGAGTTTAGCGGTGGAAACGCCGTCCGAACCGTAAGTAAGGTTTGCGATTTCTCTATCCGCAAACAAAACTTTGGTGGTGGCGTCCGTCGCAACGGTCGCGCCGAATCTGTGAGTGTTGTTAGGCGCGTATACGCTTATTTCCGAATTGAAAGCAACCATCTCGGGGTTTTTGCCGCTCGCTTTAAGCTCGCTGCCCGCGGAAAGGTCTATTTCTTGAGTGGACTGAGTTAAATCGTATCCGCCAAGGCTCGTAATAACAAGCGAAGTAACGCCGTTGTTGGAAAGGGAATCGTCGTTCATATCGGTGAGCGTTCTGACGTTATTGAAAGTTACGGTAACGTTTACTTTGCTGCTCGAAAACCCGTTCCACGCCGCGGTATCGTTAACGTTGTTGTCAACATAGCTCGTTTTCGCGAATTTACGGATAAGCCAGGTACCCGCTATGGTGCCCGCCGCGCTAGAACCGTTGGGGCTGTATATCGCGGGGTTGCGTTCCGCCGCGCTCGTCGCCGACCAGTTCTGTTTGTAGCAAAGCTCGTAAGGTATCTGATCTGCACTGCCCGCGTCGTACATTGTTACGCGAAGCCCGTTGTAAATACGCGGACCGCCGGAAGAAAACTTACGCATACCCGCAAGTTTTTGGTTATTGCCGCGAACAAGCAAGTTTCTGCCGTTAAGGTTGTTGTCGCTTTGCTCGGCCGAGTTAATTATAATGAAGTTCGAGCTGTCGTTTACGTCGGTAAGCGTTACGGTGAAATTTTCCAGCTCTTTGTAGTTCCTGTTTAAAGTAGAATCGGTAGGGGTTTTATTATATCTATTGACGTGCGGAGCGAACGCAAACGCTATAAAGTTTGCGTAAGTATCCGAGCCGTTATAATACTTGCCGCTGACGCTTTCGGTAGATTCGTCATATAAAAATTTATTGTAATCGCCCGTTTCCGAACCGTCTTTAAGCTCCATTTCGGCTTTAGCCGCAGCGGATAACCCGGACGCGGGTTTTTCGGTGCCGTAAGTCATATCGACGCCGTTCCAGTACGATTTACTTAAATCAATCGTGCCTAAATCGAACTTCGCGCCGCTCGAACCCGTCAGTTTAAGACCGGTAAAAGCCTTGCCGGTTCCGTCGGAGTTTTCGCCGTACGAAACAGCCGCATTGTTGCCGCTTTTTATAACGGTGGAAACAATACCGCTCGTGTCAACGTTCTGAGTAGCGGCGTATGCGCCCGTTTTGTTAAGGCTTGTCGTTGCGATTACCGCAGACGTTGCCAAACAAACCGAAAGTGTTGCCGATGCTATAATTTTGCGTAATTTCATCTTTCTCATTTTCCCAATTAGTTTTTTGCATTTAGCCTGGCGAGAATAGAACCCCGTTCGGCTACGTGCCGTTTTGCCCGCACGGATATTAAGCAATTCGCCCCGCCCCGCTTGTTAAAAAGGGGGAACCTGCCGTCCTTGTTAAAGGAAGGTGGCAAAACCGCAAGGTTTTGTCGGAAAGATTGGCTGAGTTCTAAATAAACCCTATCCTTAATTGCTTGTCCGTACTGTATTGTTACTTGTTTTTTGGTTGAACTCCGTTGCCGATAAG
>CAKQMM010000026.1 GCA_934254755.1 uncultured Clostridia bacterium | reverse complement strand
GTGAAGGACTGGTTTATTAAAGTATGGAACAAGATAAAACCCGGCAAAAACAAAAAAGCCGCCGTCGTTTATGTTTCTTAATCGGCGGAATGGCGGCAATGATGATAGCGGCTAACGTTATTATGTACGTCGTGTATAAAGTATTATGTTAAAAGATTTACGCCCCGGCGCGGCAAGCGGGGGCAAACCACAACGGGAAGTAGCGGCGGCAACCCCGCCGCAAGGTCCCCAAAAAACTAAAACGGAAGCGCAAAGCGGACAGTTGCGCGGCGGTAACTTTATTTTAAACTACGTCGGCGCGCTTACCCGTAAAACGGGGCGCGCTTATAGTTTGCGGCTTTTAAAAGAAGAACAAGCCGGGCGGGCAGAAGAAGAAAAAATTGCACGCCGATTAAACCTAATAGAAGGCGATGAGCGCGGGTTTAGTTCCGGGCGGAATTTTGTAAAACTCACCCGTCGAGAAACGATAAAATCTAACGGGCGCGGCGGTTGGGTAAAGTGTACGGTTTTAGAGCCGTTAAAACCGCCTACGCCGAATTTGCCCGCTTTACGGGTCAACTTATTCGACCTTCCGCCCCTTAATCTGAACGCGCGGCAACGCAAGTACGAAGCCGACGTCGTGAGTTACGACGACTTAAAACAGTCTACGCCCGGCACGGTCAAAAGCAAGAACCCGTCGAAACGCTTTCGCTACATTTTGTTTAACGACTTATGGCTTGCAAAAAACGGCTTTTACTATCACTTAGTGCCGTTCATTTTAAGCGTTATATTTTTAGCTTTAAATTTGAAATACGTCAACGTGGGCGTTAATATAGGCGTTGCGTGTTACTTACTGCTTGCAACGGTTCTATGTAAAAAAACGTGGCAGGACAAGGCGAAATTCGCCCCGGTGCGCGTGCTTCTGATAGGTTTAATAATATTGCTGTTTATCGTTGGTGCGTATCTCGTAGAGCGGTTTTTGCCGCAGGTGTACGAAAAAATATACTTGCCGTTTTCGCTTAAATTATTCGTGCTTGTGTTCGCGGTTATACGTTTTGGCAAGTTCTTTATTTACTTTATGATTATGTACCGTCAGGACGCTTCGAGCGACTTCGGCAACGTCGTTAAAGTCAAATACGGCGCGCCGGGAAGCGGTAAGACGTCGCAGTCGGTGCAAGAGTCGTTGGGGCTTGCTAATCAGAAGTGGCGCGACCTTCAAATGCAATACTACTTTTTACACAGCCGCGAAAAAGATATTTTGCGGCGCAACAACCCCGACGAACTGCTCGACTACTACGACGTTAAACAGTCTTACGAATTTTACGTCAAAAGCCCTTGTATTCCGTGCTTGTGGTCGAATATCGAGATTACGGACCCCGCCGGGCGAAAGTGCCACCGACTCGAAAAAGAACACTTGCAAGGCTTAAAACGCTTGCCGTCGCATTGCGTTATTATGACGGACGAAGTCGGCGTAATGCTTAAAAGCGATATGTCGTTTAACAAGGCGGCAAACTACGATTTAAGCGATATGTTCCGCTTAGGGCGGCACTTTTTAAACTGGTCTATGATATGCAGCGAGCAAGACCCGAACAACATATTTATCGACGCGCGGCGCGTCGTCGGACTGAACGAAGGTATATCCGGGCAAACGTGGATATGCCGCCCGTGGCTGCTTGAAAAGATATACGGGTTTTTATCCTTCTTTAAGTCTGATAGTTTCGATAAAAAGATAAAAAGGGAGCCGAAGCGCGCTAAGTTTATGGCAGCGTTCGGCGGATTTATCTCTTCTATCGGCTTTCGGTTACAGCCGACGGTGACGTCGGCGAACACGCAGACGGGTATAAAAGGCGATACGCAGGACGGTAGCGGCGCGGCAGTGGTGCGCCGTCAGAACCGAATAATCGCGGCTACGATTAGCGATTGCTACGACGAGCGCGACTACCGCCGTCAATACCCTTCGCGGTACGACCGCGAAATAAAAGGCGACTTAGCGGGTAGCGGAACTTTGGGCGAGCGTGTAACGGGCTACGGGCGGCAGTTTGTAAGCACTACGCCGTCTTTAACGGAAAAGCGCGTGGCGCAAGACCGTAAAATCAAAAAATTGTCGTAAAGAATTGCGCCGTTTCAATGTCCGCGCGTCCTTTACGGGCGCGCGGCGAAACGGCGGAATTTAGGCAATTTTTTGTTACGGCGCGACTACAACGCCATACGCCTTAAAATAAGGCGTAAAACCGTTAAAACAAGCGATACAAACCGATTTATAACTTACCCGACTTTTGACGTAGCAAAGCGGCGGCAAAAGTCGGGTCGCGGGTGCAAAAATGGAAAATAGCGAAAAAGTTTTTAAAAACGATATAAGCGTTTTTGACGGACGGCTTAATTATATCCGCCCCGCGCTTGCTATGCTGTCCGTTTTGGCTCTGCTTCGAGATAAAAGCACCAACGAACTAAGGGCGACGCAAACAACGCTTGCGGTCGCGCTGTCTGACAAGCGGCGCACGGTGGCGAAGCGCACCGTCACGGAGTGGCGGCGCGTCCTCGCCTTAAACGGCTGCGTTAAGTACCGCAAAGGCGGGTTTTACATTCTTAACCCCTTGTACGTCTTCGAAGGCACGCAGGACGAGTTCGCCCGCGCCGTCGAAACGTGGAACGATTACCCGGGCGAAATTACGCCCTTGTACAACAATAACATTAAACTTTAAGGAGCAAATAAAATGGCGAAAAAAAGACCTTCAAACACAATGCACAGTTCGAGAACGATAAACAGGGCGGCAAAGACGGCGAAAACCGCGGGTAAAGCCGCAAAGACCGGGAAAACGGTAAAAAAAACAATAACGAAGAGCACTAAAAAATCGTTAAACACGCCAAAACCGACGAAAGAACCTAAAATCGGGAAATTACGCGTCGGGCTATACTGGATAAAGGACAAGTTTATGTTCAAGAATAGCAAAAACAAAGAGATAACCGACGATACAAAAAAACATAAATACGTCGTATATCACGACGAGAACGGCAAGGTTGACCGCGTCATTGAAACAACGCACTTGTACGAAGATGAAAAAGCCAAAAAAATAAAAAGGGGAGAGTTAAAGGCTTATCAATTTGGCGGGGAAGAATTCCCGTCAGGCGTTGAAAATCGTTATATTCAAACCGACGTAAACAATAAACCTTTAAAAAATGTAAATTTAGAAGAAATAAGCACCGGTACAACTATCGATAACGGACAAGCATTAAGTATTCACGCTTTTGCAAAAAACAAAAGGAAATAAAAAAACTCCCCCGAGTATATTTTCCGGGGGGGAGGGAAAACAAAGACTTGCAATTCAGTGACGGTCGTACACCCCGTATAAAAGGCAAACTACGCAATATTAAACCCTTGCGTCGGCGTTATTGTTCCTTTCGGTGAGTGTATTTTACCATAACTCGATAAAAAATAGCAACTAAAATTTGCACCAAAAACAAAAAAACAACCGGAGAAATAAAAAATGAAAGTCGCTTTATCTAATTTAAAGGATACAAAACAGCACAAAAGCATTGAAAAAGAATATAAATACATAAAAATCCCTTACAACTTTTATCAGATTACGGGCTTATCGCTCGAAGAATATTACGTTTACGCGATTATCGAAACGTTTACGCTTAAAGGGCGGTTGAAACGTTATTCGGGTAGCGTGGTCGGCTTGCAAGTCCGTTTAAACAAGTCGTACGACGCAATTACGCGCATTTTAAATAAACTTGAAGCCAAAGGCTTTATAAAGGCTATCCCTTCCGGGAACGGTCACCGCGATTTTATAGCGCTAAGCCGCGTCGCCGACGTCGCCGGCAAGGTTTCTGACGCATTCGAGAACGCAAGGTGGAACAAAAGAAACAATACGCACACAGCAAACGAACGCGAATACTCGCAAGAACAACTTGACGCTATGATTGACGATATAAACGACTTAATTGACAAGGTTTAATTAAATAAAGAAGACGTTTTTAAAGCGTTGAACGGGTTAAAAACCGTCAACGCTTTTCGTCGTGCCGTAAATTTATATATTTGTCGCGCGCGTAGGTTCGGTTTTTGCTTACCCGCGGTTCGCTTTTTGCGAATTTTGGCGGCAGGGAGCTTTCTATTTTGGAAGAAAGAATAAAAAAATTATAATAAAAGCGCGCGTTATGCGTTAAGATATAGTATAATTAAAGTAATAACGCGCGCGATAGGTTCGCTGAACGCGAACCCTTTTAAATCGGTGGGCGGCGAAAAAGCCGTTTTGCCTTGTAAAACCGCACGCGCCGCCCGGTTTTTATTAAAAAATGCGCCATACGGCGCAAGGCTGATAAAAGGGTAATAACATAGGCTTTTCGTTTTGTGTAAAGACGACGTTAAAAGGCGATAACTTCTTCGACAGATTTTCAACAAAAAGTTTTAAAATGTGCGATAAAATCTAAGATTTTACGCGTTAAAAATGCGGGTTTGTTTGGTTCGATTCCCGCAGGGAGCACCATAAAAGAGCGACCGAAAACATCGGTCGCTCTTTTATGCCGTTCCTTGCGGAACGGCGAACCCAAGGGTTCGACCGCCTACGCGGCGGGCGCGCCCCTTTTGGCAACTTTGTTGCCATTTCCCCCGTTAAGCGGGGGAATTTACCCGCAGGGAGTACCAACCAAAAAAGAGCAACCTCGCGTTGCTCTTTTTTGGTTGAAACAGTTGAAGCGGGAATTAAGCGGGCGGGAAGTCGGCTTGCCGAAAGTTAAATTATTGCAAAGCAAGCCGACCGAAGGTAATGGTATTGCCTTCGCCGCCTCATATAAATGCGGCGGTAAAAAGCGCGAAATATATTTTCGACAAAATGGGTTATAAAATTCTTATATCGGGCGTTTTGCGAGGGTAATTTTATGCTACTATATATTCGTCGATAAAAATAAACGAAGGGGGACGATTTATAAGAGAGCGAAGCAAATTTAATTAAATAAATAATGATTTTAAGTTAATCATTATAAAATCCGTTTTAAGCGGGGGCGAAATTTTTCGCCCCCGCTTTTACTTAAAATTCGCGTTTAGTTATTAAATCGGCGTTTCTAAGATAATCGCAAAAATTTTAGTCTCATAGCATAACGGCGGCGGCTATTCATTTTATTGACGGCGAGCGAGCGCGCTCGTATTCGCAGGGAAAGAGGCCCCTATGCGGGCTAAAACCCTGTAGCACGCAGATAAAAGACGAATGTCGCCCGTCTTTAAATACGCTTCGCTCACGGCGATATAAATATACGCCGCCCGTAAGGTACAGAAACGGAATTTTCGCAACGCACCTGAACAGTAAATAAAAAGACAATTATTTTTAAACTTTTGACTATAAAATTTATAATCTCGTCAACTTTTATGCGCGTGCGTCGATTTAATGTATAATCGAGTTATGAATAAAAAAATAATTATCGGCGAAAAGTTGCAAAGCAATAACTACTACTTAGCGGACAGTAAGCTTATAAACGTTTACGGGGGCGAGCTTAGCCGCTTCGGTCTTCCAAAAAAAGACGCTTACGGCGCGGGCGACGGATATAAGGTTGCGTTCTACTTAGAAAACGTTCAGAACGTAACGCTCGATTTTAACGGGGCGACTTTGTTTTTGCACGGCAAAATTCAGCCGTTTATAATCGACAACTGTAAAAACGTAACCATAAAAAACGTGAAAGTCGAATACGAACGCCCGCCTTTTTCGGAAGGGGAAGTCGTGGACGTCGGAAAAGATTACTTTACAGCAAAATTCAACGAAAAATGCCCCTTTAAAATCGTGGACGGCAATATCGTTTTTTACGGAAAGGACTGGGAAAACGATACCCTTAGTACGGTTGACTTCGTCTTCGTGCAGGCGTTTGACGGAACGATAAAACGCGGTAAAGGCTTGTTTTTGGCGTCGATAGGTAAAACCCAACCGCCCACGACAAGACCGTTTAAGCGCATACACTTAACTCCCGAAAAAGCGGGCGACTTAGTTAAATTCAAAGGATACGATAAAGATATTTTATCCGTCGGCGACAGGTTCGTCATTGCGCATGAAGATAGAAGTTTATCGAACGTATTCATTCGTAACAGCGAAAATATCCGCCTTGAAAATTACAGGATAGTGAACGGGCAGGGTATGGGAATTTTGCCCGTGCGCGTTAAAAACCTTTATATCGACCGCCTTATTATGAATAACGACGAAGCGAGCGCGCTGACCGTTACGAATTCCGCCGACGCGATACACGCCGTGGCGTGTTCGGGCGATTTTAAAATAACAAATTCCGTCATCGGCGGAATGATTGACGACGGACTGAACATTCACTCTTATTTTTACCACGCCGAAAAAACGGTCGGAAACGTTATTTACGCCGAGTCAAAATCTCTTGACGGAACGGCTATGCAAAACTTTGCGGCGGGGGATAAAATAGCGGTTTACAACCAAAATTTTTTAGAAGAAAAAGAAGAGTTTATAGTCAAAAAAGTCGAAACTTATGACGAAAAAACCTTTAAACTTACGGTTGAGAAAAGCGCGGAAACCGTAAAGCGGGGCGATTTAATCGAAAATTTATCGGCGCAGGCGAATTTAACGATAGACAACTGCAAATTCGTAAACGGCAACACCCATATAAGGCTTCAGACGCGCGGCAAGTCGGTTATAAAAAACAGCGTTATAGAACTTAAAGTTTTATTGTCGGGCGACACGAGCTATTGGTTTGAAAGTTCGCCCGTGAACGACTTGACTTTTGAAAACTGCCGCTTTAAAACCATGCACGCAAACGTTTTGAGTTGCCCGCAGGTTTACGTCAATAAAAAAGCGAAATATTATCACGAAAACGTTAAATTCATAAACTGTGTTTTCGATAACGATAACGCGATGGAATACAACTTAACCGATAAAATAACCGTGCTCGATACCCGCGCCGCGAGCGGCGGAAAAATTAAAGTTAAGCTTATAAACTGCGGAGAATTTTCCTCCGACGGCGGCGTAGAATTAACGCGCGAAACTGCTGAAGTAAAAGAACCGGGGCTGAACTGAATATGATTAAAACAGGGAAACTTAAATTTAAAAAATCGACGGAGATTAAAAATTCCGTTTTCGGCGTCGGGCTTGAAAAACTCGACAGAAACATGTACGACCCCTCCCGCGTTTACCCTGAGTTAAAAAACGCGGGGGTTAAATACGCGCGTATTCAATCGGGCTGGGCAAGGACGGAAACTATAAAGGGCGAGTACGATTTCAAGTGGCTTGACGATATCGTCGATAACCTTATTGAAAACGGAATAGAGCCGTGGATGTGTTTATGCTACGGCAACGGCTTATATAACGATAGGGCAAACGAGCATTTTTACGGGGTCGGTTGTCCGCCGATAAATACGGACGAAGAAAAGCGCGCCTGGCTTAACTACTGTAAGCAAGTCGCCGCGCGATATAAAGGTAAAGTCAATAAATACGAAATATGGAACGAACCCGACGGCGACTGGTGCTGGATAAACGGGCAGAACCCTATAGACTACGGAACTTTTGCTATATCCACCGCCAAGGCCTTGAAAGAAGTTGTAAGCGACGTTTACGTCATAGCGGGGTCGACGGCGTTTTTAAAGCCCGAATGGATAGATAAAATGCTGTCCACGGGGCTGAGCGAATATATCGACGCCGTTTCTTATCACAGATACACGGCGCATCTTGAAGACGGCGTTTTGAAGTTAATCCCCCCGTATAGGGCGATTCTTGATAAATACGGCGTTAAAGATTTGATTCAGGGCGAGTCGGGTTGTCAGTCCGAGGTAGGCGGCGCGGGCGCGCTTTGGGAAGGCGCGTGGGATGAGTTGAAGCAAGCGAAAATGCTTCTTCGCCGCGAACTTATCGACCTTATAAGCAACGTTAAAATCGCGTCTTACTTTACCGCCGTAGACGTTGACGAAGCGCTTATCGGCGTCAGCGGCAAAGCTTACTTCGGCTTGCTTAAAAACGTTTACGATAAAAGCGGAAAGCCGACGGGCGAGTATAAACGGAAGCCGTCTTTTTACGCGATGCGCGCCGTTTGTTCCGCTATTGGCGGCGCAAAAGTTATCGAGGGAGAGATTGAGTTTTTGCCCGAATGGTCGCTTAAATATTACCGCGAGGACGACGACGGCAAAGATTTTATTTCCGCTTTTTTAAAAAACGAAAGAGGCGGCACGGCGTATTGCTACTATAAGCCGACCGATATTATGACCACTTCTTATCAAAGCACCGTTTCGTTTAAAATTAGCGGAGTAAGTGGTAAGCCGAAACTTATCGACCTTATGGACGGCTCCGTCTACGAATTCACAGCCGACGAAGTTTTTGCTGTTGAAAACGGTTACCGCTTTAAAAACGTGCCCGTAAAAGACTATCCGCTTCTTATTCTTTTCGGCGATTTTGCCGAAACTAAATAAAATCAACTTAGGGAAAATACTCTTTATCGCTAATTAGTAATAAGGAATGTTTTCCCTAAAAACCCGCCTTTCTAAGCGTAGTTAAGCAAGGCGGGTTTTACTTTTGTAACTTTGCGTTAAATATTGAAAGTCAAAAAACGAGGTGAATTTTACGCTTGCGACGCGTACGAATTTATACTTTTGTAAACTAAATATATAAATATGTAACATTATATTCGCGGTACTTATAATAATGATATAATTCAAAAAAATCTGTCAATCGGTTTTTATAAACCCATAAAATTTAAGTTTTTGTAAAATTTTCCACTGCAAAAACTGCTTTAAAGGAGAACTTAATGAAGAAACTTACCAAGGCGGAAGCTCTTGAACTTATGAGAAACACTCCGTGGTCGTTTTACTACGCCGCTCACTCGAAATGCAATACCGAGCGCGACGCGTTTTTCTATAAAAACCACGAAGTTATAGATAAAATCGGCTCGGATATCCGTTGTTTTAACATAGACACGGGCTGGGACGGCGTGGATACCTACGACTACGCGAAGATAGACGAAGTGCTTGAAACCACGCTTAAAGACTATCCGAACCGTTACTTAGTGCCGCGCCTTCAATTCAACCCGCGCATCGGCTGGATAAAACGCCACCCCGAAGAACTTTGCGTTTACTACGGCGGGCCTAAGACGAAAGAAGAAATTCTTGCCCGTATCGACACCCCCGACTATGACGAAGCGGGCGCGGACGGCGGCAATAAAGGGGGACCGGGGCTGTTTTCGGGCCCGTCGTTTTCGTCGAAAGTGTGGCTTAGCGACTATTCGCACGCGCTTAAACTTTTAATAGAACATATCGAAAACGGACCTTACGCAAATCAGATTTTAGGCTACTTTATCGGCGGCTTCGGCAACTGCGGCGAAAACATGTGGTGGGGCGACTGGCGCAATCAGGGAGACCCGAGAAGAGGCGACTTCGGCATATCTAACACCAAACATTTCAGAGAGTTTTTGCTTGAAAAGTACGGCAATATCGAAAATATAAGAAAGGCTTACAAAAACGAAAGTTTAAATATAGAAGATATATACGAGCCGACCCCTATGGAATACTGGTCGGAGCGGGGAATGACGCTTGACGAGTTGTTGCTTGATAACAACCAAAAAATGATAGATACTTTTAAATTCCACTGCGCCGTAACCCGCAACGCTATCGAAACTTTCGCTAAAATCTGCTTCGATATATCGGGTAAGCCCAACGGCTGTTTTTACGGATATTTGCAGGAC
>CAKQMM010000025.1 GCA_934254755.1 uncultured Clostridia bacterium | reverse complement strand
ACTATCCGCTACTCACTACCCACTATCCACTAACCGCTAAACACTACCCACTACTCGCTAACCGCTTTTTTATAAATTTCTTTCAGCACGCTAAGGTGTAATTTTTCATCCAGAACTATCCGCTCCAAAACGGCGGCTATTTTTTCGTTTTCAAGTTTTTCAATCATTCGTTCGTAGTCGCGTATGGCGGAAAGCTCGCCGCTTATCGCGTCTAAAATCATTTTTTCGGGCGTGTACGAAACGGGCACGAAACTCGCATCGTAATAAGTTCCGTAATATAAACTCGTTCTGTAAGTCGGCAATGCGCCCGACTTTTTTAAAATTGTGCCTAAAATATCGAGGTGCTTCATCTCCGCCACGCCTATCCCCATAAGCGTTTCGGCGATTTCGGCGTTTACGTCTTTAAACATAATATGCTCGTAACTGTAAGTTAAAATGGCGGTTATTTCCCCTTTAAGCCCCGAATACGCGCCGTAAATTATTTCGGCGGAAGCAATATCGCATTCTATTCCGTCAAGGCTCGGATAAGGTAAATCAACAATACACGGTTTCATTTTTATTTACTTTCACTCCGCTTTCAGTTTATGCCGCGTTTACATATTTTGACACTTAAAATTCCGAACAAACGTTTGACTTTTGCGTTTATCGGGCGTATAATGTAAACAAATGTTCGGTTTTGTGGTCGGCGACAAAAAAGGTCGGCGAGGGCGTTACCTCTGCGAGCACCCCCTGTCACCCTGAGCTTGTCGAAGGGTCTCGCGGAAGCGAACGCAAAGTTAAACGCGGGCGGACTATGTTGAACGCATAAATCTAACGTAAGGAAGGGGCTTGCTCCTTCCGTTTTTCACTGTCACCCTGAGCGATAGCCGCATTTTTATATATGATGCGCCTAACGGCTGGATGTTTCGACTGCGCTCAACATGACGAGTGTTGATTTTATATTTGAACTTAGCCAATCCCCCGTTTTTTCAAAAAATGCGAAAATACCCCCCTTTTTTGATAAGGAAGGCAAGGTGTTACTCGCAAAACCAAACAAAGTTTGCCTCTATCAACTATCCACTAATCACTATAAAAAGGAGAAACAATCAGTTATGATTTCCGCCGAAAAATTAGAAATTTTAGTAAACGCGGCGAAGTTCGACGTGTCATGCTCGTCGTCTGGGAGCAACCGCCAAAACAAAAAAGGCGGAATCGGCAACGCCGAAAGTTCGGGGATATGCCACTCTTTCACGCCCGACGGCAGATGCGTTTCTCTGCTCAAAATTTTGATGAGCAACGATTGCAGTTATAACTGTTTATACTGCATGAGCCGCCGCGGGAACGACTGCCCGCGCGCAACCGCCACGCCCGCCGAAATTTGCGAACTTACCATGGAGTTTTACAAGCGCAATTATATCGAGGGGCTGTTTCTTTCTTCCGCCGTATATAAAAACCCCGACTACACCATGGAGCTTCTGACCGAAACGGTCGTTAAACTCAGAAAGTTATACGGGTTTAACGGGTACATTCACCTAAAAGGCATACCCGGGGCGGACGTAACGCTTATGATGCGCGCGGGCGAATACGTTGACAGAATAAGTTACAATTTAGAGCTTCCGAGCGAACAAAGTTTGCGGCTTTTGGCTCCGCAAAAAAACAAAAAAAACATACTCCTTCCCATGGGGATAATACGGGACGAAAAATTAAGTGCAAAAACCAAAAAAAGCAGGTTCTTGCCCGCCGGGCAAACCACGCAGATGATTATAGGCGCAAGCCCCGAAAAAGACGGCGCTATTTTGCATTTAACCGACGCTTTGTATCGAAAATTCGACCTTAAACGGGTGTATTTTTCCTCTTACGTTCCGCTCAACGAAAAAACCGACCTTTTGCCTCAAAAGCCCGCGGGGCTTATGCGCGAACACAGGCTTTATCAGGCGGACTGGCTGCTACGCTTTTACGGGTTTGAAGTCGGCGAATTTATTAAAGAAAACGAAAATTTAAACCCGCTTTTAGACCCTAAGTGCGACTGGGCTTTCCGCCACACCGAACTTTTCCCAATAGAAATAAACACGGCAAGCGACCAGATGCTAGTAAGGACGCCCGGCATAGGGCTTAAAAGCGCGTACAAAATAATCAAGGCGAGAAGGTTCGGCAACCTTAACTTTACCGACCTTATCGCAATGAAAATTCCCCTTAAACGCGCCGTTCACTTTATAACGGTGAACGGAAAGTATTACGGCGCGCCGAGTTTTGAAAAGGCAAAAGGAATTTTAACGGGTTACAGCGAAGATTTTAATTACTCGAAACTGTCGCTTTTTTCGGATAACGAAACGGCTTTAAGCGTTATAAGCGGCGAACTTTAATCGGTAAAAGGAGGGCGTTATATGGACGTTTATTACGCTTTTGACGGAAGTTTTGAAGGGCTTTTGAGCGCGGTGTTTTTGTGCTACCGTAAAAAAGAACGCCCCGTGCTTGTGACCGAACACCCTTTCACTCCGTCGATTTTTTCAACGGTAAGAAAGGTTAAAACGGAAAACGAGCACGCGGAGCGCGTCGATAAAAAACTTAAAACTTTGCTTTCCCGCTATAACTATTTGCGTCTAAGGCGCGCCTTTAAAAGCGGTGAGCCCGATAAGTCTGCCGTGTGTTTTAACTATATTTTAAAAATAGTTGACGGCGGGCAAGATTTATCCGACAACTACGCGGACGGCGATATTTATAAATTAAAAGTAATTGCGGACAGAGTTTCAACCGAAATTCATAGGTTTAAAGGCTTCGTTCGGTTTGAAAAGACCGTAAGCGGCATATACTACGCCAAAATTGCGCCCGATAACGACATAGCCGCCGAACTTTTACCCCACTTTGCGGCAAGGTATAAAAATATGCCGTTTATAATTTGCGACGTAAAAAGGGAAGTTTACGCCTGCCACAACGATAACGATAACGCCGTGTTTTACCAAAAACCCGAACGGCTCGACGAAATTCTCGCCTCAGCTGACCAAATTCCACTTTTGTGGAAGAAATATTACGACAGCGTAAATATCCCCGACAGATTGAACGAAAAACTTATGAAGGGTTATATGCCCCGCCGCTATCACGTTTATCTGCCCGAAAAAGACCCGCTTTTAGGGGTCGTGCCTAAAAGCAACCGCTTTTAATACGTTTTGCGGCGCACCCGCCTTACCCGCCCTTATTTAATGGGGGGCAAGAGGCGCCGACCCCCACCACCCGCTAACCACTAAAACAAAAAGGAGGAGCGATGCGATATGAGTTAAATTTTTTGCCACTAAAAAAGCCGTTTAGGCAAGGCAGTTGCCCGCCGCTGTACTTTTTGTACCGCAAGTGGCAACTAACGACGCATAAACGGAAATTTTTAGTCAAAAAAATAACGAGATAGCGCAAAAAGCGACGACAAATAAAAAAACAAGGCGAATTTTCGCCTTGTTTTTTTATTGGTTTAAAACAGTTTACCGATATCTATTATGGTAAAACCGTCGTCGCTATCATCGCCCTCTGCGGGAGCTTCGGACGGACTATCGGTAATTACGTCTGCACGCATAAAGTCTATAACTTCAAATTCGGGAGAATTATATAATTTTTTCATATTAAACCTCCTTAGCAAGCGAAACGCCGTTGTAGAACTTGATTGCCCTTACGATATCGTCGCTATTCACTGCCGTCTGATCGTAATAGTAAGTTTTTCCGTTCAATTCGTACTTCGTATAACCCTCGGTTTCCGTTTCGGTAACGTAGCTTAAATACATGCCGACGTAGTAATATTTAACCGCAAAGTATATACCGCGCTCGTCAAGCGTATCGGAATAATAGGTCAAACCGTTTATTTCGCACGAATACCTTAAAGGAGCATCGGTGGTAACTTTACCGCCGCCCTCGCCGAAAGTCGTGCATGCCGCTTGATAAACGTTGATTTTTTCAAATTCCGCGCCGCCCTGACCAAACCTTACAACCTGACCGCCGTTCGGACAATTATAGGATAAATATCCGCCGAACACGTAGCCTTTTGCGTAACTATCTTTGGGAATGTTTACGCCTTTAACGGTGTAGACGTAATACTCTTTGCCGTTATACGTTTCGGTAGCGACCGCCGTGCGGTTAATAGCGGCCTGAACACAACCGCTCGGGTTGTCTCGCGTGACGTGGTAAGCGTTTTTACGCCCTGCGCCTAACCCGTCAAGAACGGTGCCGGTGGTGATTACCGCGTTCATATCGAAAGCCGTTTCGGTGCCGAGCATGCGGACAAGCCTATCGTAATCGGGCTTCGAGATGCCGAGTTTAACCGACAAACCTATCGTTCCGCTCGTTTCGATTTTTGCGGTAGAATACTCAACGAAAGATCTCAAATAAGCAGCTTCTACGCTTACGTCGCTATCAACGGTCGGTTGATAATTGCCGCCTAATTTATATATTGCGGAAGTTTGAGCCGAACCTTCGGGGTAAGTCACCTTATAACCGAATAACTGCGGTTTAGCATAAGCGTCACCGCTTGCCGCGTTATATTCGCCCGACCAGTTATAATTACCGAGCGATAAAACGTTTCCGTCCCAACCGAAGTTGTTGTTCCAACAAGCAACTCCGCTTGTGGGTTTAAAGACCTTCGGATTGTACACACAATATAATCTGCCGTCAACCGTATAGCCTGCAGGCACGTCTTTATATACCGCAAAATCTCTTGCGCCGGCTGCGCCCTCGGTAGCGTCTTCGGGTTTGTTTTTGTAAAATTTAACGTTGTATTTCGTTTTATAAGCCGCTATGCCGATATCGATAACGCCGACGTCAACGGTACTTTCATCGCTTTCCTGAATAACGTACGAGCCGTTTGAAAGCACCCTGTAGTTACCGTACGCACCCGACATATTCGCATTAGCTTTATCGCCTATCAATATACCGGCAGAAGCTAACGTGCCGACATTAAGCAGCGTATACCCCTCGTTAGGAACGACCTTTACGGTTTGACCGCTGTAAACGGTTGCCCCCGTTTCAAGAAGGTTGCCGTCTTCATCGGTAAGCTTAGCGTTAAACGCGTTGATTTTAAGGGTGTAAGTATTTGCCGAAACGTAAACTTCTTTAATTTCGGTTTCACCGCTTGAAGAGGCGTAAACCAAAGTGTAATTACCGCTTTCGGTGAATGTATAAACGCCGTTCTCGGCAACGCCTAAATAGGTTAAGCCGTTTACCGCTTCGCCGCCTTCTTTAGGGAAATCAAGGGATTCCGCACCCCAGGAACCGTACTTAACGTACTTATCTTCGCGCACGCCCTTATACACGGTAACGGTGCCGTCGAACACGTCGGCAGCAGGCGCAGACGTAATTCTGTTTTCCGTCTTTATTTCGGGAACGTTTACTTCTTTATCTAAGGCATCGGCGTAAACGTTTTTCGCTTTTAAAGCGGAAATAACGTTATCTGCCGTAGCGGACGGATTAGTTAAATCAACCCCCGCATAAGAAGTGATAACGAACGACGCGCTTTCAACGCCGCTTTTCAGTAAAGGTCTGAAACCTATATAAGCGTATTCGCCTAAACCGGTGAAAGCGGAATAATTCGCACTGCCGTTTACTTTTAAATTTTTGCCCGTCGTCGGATCGACGTAGTTAGGATAATCGCTCGGGGAAACGCCGAACGCGCGCATAAAGCGAGTTGTATTTCCCGTCGGGTGTCCGGTAGAAGCGTTTATATCGCCGAACATCGCGTTAAGGCTTGCGTCGTAACTTATATTAAACGGAACTTTTGCGTAACCGTTCAGCGAAACGCCCCTTATTCCGCGCGTGCCGAACGGATAACCAGTGTTGCTATCATTGTATAAGCCGAAATATCTGCCGTTACCTAAACCGTTCTCAAACACCCTTATATGAGTGCTTGTTCTCGGCGAAGACGCGGTATCTTTATTATCGCTGTCTAAACCGTGTTCGACGGCAATCGCTCTGTTTTTATCGGCGGAAACTAAGTATGCATGGAAACCGCCTATGTCGTTCGTACCCTGAACGGCAGGAGTCATAAAGTAACC
This sequence comes from uncultured Clostridia bacterium, assembly GCA_934254755.1. Lineage (GTDB taxonomy): Bacteria > Bacillota > Clostridia > Christensenellales > Borkfalkiaceae > HGM11412. Next base: position 3,968 of record CAKQMM010000025.1, on the reverse strand, counting down.
CAAAGTATTGTCGTTATAGGTAAGGTCGCTTATTTTAACGAGCATGGGAAGGTAAAGCGCGTCGCTTGCCCCCGAAACGGTAACTTTAATACCGCTTAATTTTACGCCGTTATAATTATAATTCGAAACGTACTCTGCGCTTACGCTGCCGCTACTTGCGTTGTATTCGTTCACGGAACCGTTTATAGCCGCAACAATCGCTTTAACGTCTTCGGAAAGCTTAACCGCCGCAACGTCGACGTAAAGTTTTTTATCGCCCTGAACGTATTCGAGCGTATAGTCGCCGGCCGCAGGGAACGCATACTCCGCGCCTGCCGTAAGACCGGTTTTTATGGGTGCGCCGAGTTCTTGCTCCGCAGTTGCGTACGCATAACCGTAAGAGCCGTATTCGGCGGCGGTGCTGCTCCTTTTGCCGCTATAAACGTTTACGGTACCGGTAAAATCGGCAACCTTAGCGTTCGTTATTCTGCTTGCGAGATGAGCCGCGGGGATATTGTAAACGTCGTCTATGATAACGCTGTTTACGCCTAATTGCGACTCGTAATCGACGAGCTGTATAGGAGCGTTTTCCGCCGTATACGCAGCCGTTTTATTCGTTAAATCAAGCCCTGCAAACGAAGTTAATACGTAAGAATTCCCGGTAGCGTCAATAGTCCTCGTAACGAACTGCATACGGTTATAGTCGAACCCTTCGACTTTGTCAACGCCGGTTTTAGATGAAGAAACGAGCGTTTCACCCGTAACGGGGTGAGTATAATTATTATAATCGGACGGGGAAACGTTGTAAAGCAACAATACGCCGCTATCCGTTTCGCCCTTTTTATCGCACAGTAAAACGTTTTTGCCGTTATCGTAATATACGTTGAACGGAGTTGCGGTATACGCGCCGCGGCTTGCGACTATGTTTGCGCTACTCGAACTGCCGACGCCCGACGTTTTATGATAAGGAGCAAACGCAGTGCCATAGTTGTACTGGTAACTGCTGAGCGGACTATAATAACGCAAAGTAAGCCAGCTTTGCGGATTTTCCGCGCTGTCACCATCATGAGAGCCGTTTAACATATAGTATTTCGTGCCGTGTACGTCGCCGAAACCGGTATACATACTGTTGCTTCCCGTAACGGCGGTATCGAAGACGTAACCCGCTATCTTATCGGACGCGCTAAGTCCGTTGCCGTCGAAAAACGCCGTAACGTTCTGCTGAGCGTCGGTATTAGAACCGTAAGTTACGCGTATGCCCGAAACGGTGGCGCCGCCCGCGTTTGCAACGACTGCGTTTTCAACGTACTCGGCGGTAATCGCTTGAGTTTGACCGTTAAGATTTATCCCGTCGATAATCGCCTGAACGTCGTCCGAAAGCCCGTCGGCCGCTTTTACTGCGGCGTTTTTATAGGTCACGCCGAACGCCACGCCGCACACGGCGACAAGAGCAGTCAGCGAACTTATAAAAAAGCCTTTGACCTTTTTGCTAAAGTTCATATCATCCTCCTATACAATGTTTTTTAAAATCGATAGTCTTATAGATTATTTCTTGCACCGCAAGGCGCAAGAAAGGGGTACCCCTTTTATAATTATAATTTCGTAAACGGTTTACGGGCGACGGCTTTAAACACTCAAAGACACGCTTAACGCGCAATATAACGACAGAGCCGACCGCTTTCCTTAATATAAAAATATAAAAGAATAAAAAGAATATATAACCCGCCGAAGGGCATACCTACCCCTTTAGCATTTATATTGTACCAAACAAATTTCACCTAAATTTAATTTTCACAAATTTCTTTTAATAACATTGTTGACTATGTTATAAATTTTAAAGAATTTTAAATATAACAAATTTAAAAAAATAAAAAATCGGTAAACTCTTCTACCGATTTAATAAGTTTACGTTGTTAAATCACCGCCCCGCGTTTAACGTTGCGTTCGCTTCCGCGAGATATTTCGCTATCGCTCGATATGACATACAAAAACCAATCACTAACCACATATAAAAAGCGGAAGGAGCAAGCCCCTTCCCTACGTTAAGTTTTAGTGTCCTATAACCCCCGCCCCGCGTTTAACGTTGCGTTCGCTTCCGCTTCCGCGAGATATTTCGCTATCGCTCGATATGACATACAAAACTATCCACTAACCACTAAAAAAATACCGCCGCTTTTTGGCGACGGGAATTTTTTATTATTTGTTCATTCCGAAGTAATTTATCGCGTTGTTGTAGCAGATATTTTGCACCACTTTACCGACGAAAGCTAAATCGTCGGTCATTTCACCGCGTTCGATAAGCTCGCCTAAATACGAGCAAAGTATTCTTCTGAAGTAATGGTGGCGGGGGTACGACAAGAATGAGCGGCTGTCGGTAAGCATTCCGACGAATACGCCTAAGTGCCCCGTAGCGGTCAAGTCGCTTAAATGTTTTTCCATACCCGCTTTATTATCGAGGAACCACCATGCGGGGCCGTACTGCATAACGCCGCGGGGGTTACCCTGGAACGCGCCTATAAGAGTCATAAATTCCGCGTTCATTTTGGGGTTTAAGTTGAACAGTATGCACGCGGGAAGCCCGTCTTCGTTATTAAGCCTGTCAAACAGCCTTGCAAGCGCGGTTAAACTTTCAGAATCGCTTATAATATCGTAACCCGTATCGAGTCCGAGCGCGTCGAAAGCCTTTTTGTTGACGTTGCGGAGTGCTCCGACATGGAGCTCGGTTTTAAGGTTATATTTTGCGTAAAGCTTCATTAAAAAGTAAGCGAAATACCCTTTGAATTCTTCAATTTCGGCAAGGGTAAGTTTGCCGCCGCCTATAGCTTTAATAAACGCCTCGTTCGCCTTTTCTCTGTCGCCGACGGGCAAAACCTTTTCAAACGAAATATCCGTAGCTTTGGTGCCGACCTTGATAAATTCGTTAAGCCTTAACTCGACCGCTTTTTCAAGTGAGTTTATATCGGTTATTTTGTGCGAGCAAGCTTCTAAAAGCTTAATGAATTCGGGATATTTTTCCGCGTCGATATTCATAATTTTATCCGCGCGGAAAGCGGGGGTCACTTTGAATTTTTTAAACTTTTCGCTAAGCTTTTCAAAAGTAGATAAATCGTCGAACATTTCGTTGGTGGTGAAAACGTTCGTAACGAGCGAATTTTCAATTAAACTTGCGGGGGTTATATCGTTAAGGGCGATATAGTCGTTGCACCAATTCCAGATAACGTCGGCGTTTTCTTCGCGAAGTTCTATCTCGCAGTTAAAATACTCTTTAAGTTCGACCGCCGACCAGTGGTATAAGGGGTTGCCGAAAGCCGATTCGAGCGCGCGAAGATATGCGCGGAACTTATCTTTTTTATCGGCGTTGCCGGTAATCAGCTCTTCCGGGATACCGAAGTTGCGCATAAGCCGCCACTTATAATGGTCGCCCGCAAGCCAGATATCGAAAATATTATCGAACCGCTTGTTTTCAAGCAGTTGTTTTTCGCTTAAATGGCAGTGATAGTCGAAAATCGGCATAGATTTAGCGTAGTCGTTATAAAGTTTTTCGGCAGTTTTGTTTTTCAATAAAAAATTATCTTTAATAAAGCCCATAATAAACTCCTTTCGGTATTGCTCGTGCGGGCGGCGGTTTACGCCCGCGCCGTCTATTTGTTTTTTAAGTATACAACCCCCGCCCCGTTTCGTCAATAACGGCGCAAAAATCGGCTTAAATATTTATATTTATCGGCTCAAAAGTAAAAATAATGCTAAAACCGCGGTTTCCTTGCTTTACACGCCGCAAGTTTTAATGTAAAATGATTATATGTTTTACGAGGGCGAAAGATTTACCGAACCGTACGTCAACCGCGGCGTGAACGATTGTTTGCCGCATATTCATAAGTCGATTGAAGTTTTATACGTTTTGCGGGGCGTTAAGCCCGTCACCGTAAACGGCGTTTCGTTTAACCTTGACGCCGGCGAACTTTTGGTATGCTTTCCGTACGATTTGCATA
>CAKQMM010000024.1 GCA_934254755.1 uncultured Clostridia bacterium | reverse complement strand
ATTCAGAAAGGCAACACCCACTATACCGGCAACAAGGGTATAGACGAGTTAAGGAGCGAGATTGCGGCGTACCAGAAAAGCCGCTTTCAGGTGGATTACGCCCCCGACGAAATTATGATAACCGTCGGCGCGAGCGAGGCGATAGACGTAGCCCTCCGCGCGGTGGTGAACGACGGCGACGAAGTGCTCGTTCCCGACCCGAGTTACGTTTCCTACGCCCCGTGCATAGAGCTTTGCGGCGGCGTGGCGGCAAGCGTTCCGTGCGTGGCGGAAAACGGGTTTAAGCTCACCCCCGATAGTTTAGAAAAGGTTATAACCGAAAAAACCAAGGCTTTGATATTCCCGTACCCCAACAACCCCACGGGCGGGATAATGGAGAAAGAGTATATCGAACGAATTCTGCCCGTCATTAAAAAGCACGACCTACTCGTTATATCGGACGAGATTTACGCAGAACTTACTTACGGCGGCAGTCACGTTTCGATAGCGAGCTTCCCCGAAATGAAAGAGCGCACCGTTTTAATAAACGGGTTTTCAAAATCTTTCGCGATGACGGGGTGGCGCGTGGGCTATGTTTGCGCAACTCAGCCCCTTTTCGGCGCGATGCTTAAAATTCACCAATACGCGCTTATATGCGCCCCCGTGTTCTCGCAGTTCGCCGCGCTCGAAGGGCTTAAAGCGTGCAAGCAGGACGGGTTTAAAATAGTTGCCGATATGCGTGACGAGTACGACAGGCGCCGCAAATTCTTAGTTAAGTCCTTTAACGATATGGGGCTTAGCTGCTTTGAGCCGAAAGGCGCGTTTTACGTCTTCCCGTCGGTTAAAGCTACGGGTATGACGGGTTCGGAGTTTGCCGAAACGCTTATTAAAGAAAAAAAGGTCGCCGTCGTCCCGGGGGACGCTTTCGGCGAGAGCGGCAAGTATTTTATAAGATGTTCGTACGCATACTCGATGAAAAATTTAATCGCCGCCGTCGAGCGCATTAAAGAATTCGTAAGAGAACATATAGCAAAATAATTAAAATAATCGCTGAACGGAAGTTCGGCGGCGTTAAACCAAAATTAAAAGCGGCGGAATTTCCGCCGCTTTTTGGTTAGCCGAGCGGGATTTGAACCGCATCAAGTTTAAGCGGCGCAAAATTTGCAAAATCAGCGTTAAACTCGCTTGCAATACGGTCAAGTATTGCTGCGTTCGTTTGCCTTGATTTTCCTAAATTTATCGCCGCTTAAATGCGTAGCACCTTAAACCGTATTTTTTAGGCGGTTTTAGCAAAGGTTTGCGCGAGAAGTATACTAATACTTCAAGCAAAGATTTGCCTAAAACGGGCAAAAAAGACGGTTTAAGGCTTGACGGGGTTCGAGTCCCGCTCGGCTATACGGCGGGTTTTTATCTGAAATTTTTGCGGGCGTATTGTAATCGGGGCAAAACTATGTTAATATGTTATTATGAATAATAGCGTTGTTAAAGACAAAAAATATATTCTCGCGCTCGACGAGGGGACGACCTCCGCGCGGGCGATATTGTTCGATAAAAATTTAGCGGTCGTAGCTATCGCGCAAAACGAGTTTAATCAGATTTATCCGAAGCCGGGGTGGGTAGAGCAAGACCCTATGGAAATTTTTGCGGCGCAGTACTCTGCGATGACGGAGTGCGTCGCTAAAAGCGGCGTTGACCCGAAAGAGATTGCGGCGATAGGCATAACCAATCAGCGCGAAACTATCGTCTGCTGGGATAAAATAAGCGGAAAGCCTTTATATAATGCGATTGTCTGGCAATGCAGGCGCACTGCCGCTTTTAGCGACGAGTTGATAAACGGCGGCTTAGAACCGCTTATCCGTTCAAAAACGGGGCTTAAAATCGACGCGTATTTTTCCGCCACGAAAATAAAATGGTTGTTTGAAAATTCCCCCGCCGTGCGCGAAAAGGCGAGTAAAGGCGAGCTTATGGTCGGCACGGTCGATAGCTGGCTTATTTATAAACTGACGAACGGCAAAGTTCACGCAACTGACCTTACGAACGCCGCGCGTACCATGCTTTTTAATATAAAAACCCTTTCGTGGGACGACGAGTTGCTGAAATTGTTCGGCATAGATAAAAATTGTCTGCCTGAAGTTAAGCTGAGCGGCGGGTTTTACGGCGAAGTTAATTTAATGGGCGCAACCGTTCCTATAACCGGGGTTGCGGGTGACCAGCAGTCTGCGCTTTTCGGACAGGGTTGCTTTAAAAAGGGCGAAGCGAAAAATACTTACGGCACGGGTTGCTTTTTGCTTGCGAACGCGGGCGAAGAGTTTATCGAGAGCAAAAACGGTCTTATAACGACTTTATCGGTGGCATTAAACGGAGAACCCGCTTGCTACGCGCTCGAAGGCAGCGTTTTCGTGGGCGGCGCGGTCGTTAAATGGCTGCGCGACGAGTTAAGGTTCATAACCGACAGCAAAGACAGCGAATATTTCGCTAAAAAAGTTAAATCGAGCGGCGGGGTGTACGTGGTGCCGAGTTTTCAGGGCTTAGGCGCGCCCTACTGGGATATGCGTGCGCGCGGGGCGATATTGGGGCTTACGCGCGGCGGCGGGCGCGACGAGATTATCCGCGCCGCGTTAGAGAGTATCGCCTACCGTACCGACGACGTTATTAAAGCTATGGCGCGCGATATGGGCGAAGATATAAAGACGCTTAAAGCGGACGGCGGAGCGGCGCAAAACGGCTTTTTAATGGCTTTCCAGGCGGATATATCCGATATAAACGTCGTTATACCTTTAAGCACGGAAGCTACGGCTCTCGGCGCCGCCATGATTGCGGGGCTTACGGTAGGGTTTTACGAGAGTAAAGACGAGCTGGTTAAAAAACTGAGCGTCAAAAAGACTTATGCGCCCGCTATGGATGGCCGCGAGCGGGAAGAACTACTGAAGGGCTGGCGGACGGCGGTTAATGCCGCGCGGGCGTTCAAGCCGTAAAGTCGTTCGCCGCCCGGCGATAGCGTTCAAACCGTAAAGTTGCGCTCTTAATCGCGCGCGGTTTAAAAACGGCGTTTAATCAAACTATACGGGCATTTTTAAAATGTGGCTTAAAAAATAAATCTAAAAGGATAAAAACATGAGCGTTAAAGTAATTGAAAAATCCGTATTGTCAAGCGACAGAATACACGAACTTAAAGGGATAATTTATTTGCCGCAAGGCGCGCCCAAAGCGTTTTTGCACGTCGTGCACGGAATGACCGAACATATCGGCAGATACGACGGCTTTATGCGCGAAATGGCGGCGGAAGGCTATATAGTTTTCGGTTACGACAACTTAGGGCATGGCAAAACGGCGCGCAGCAAGCAAGAGCTCGGCTATATAGCGAAAAAAGACGGGTGGAAGCGTCTTGCGAACGACGTTGCGGTGTTTTCCGCCGCAGTTAAAAGCGAGTACGGCAAAACCCTCCCCTACTACTTAATGGGGCACAGCATGGGCTCGTTCATCGTCCGCACCGCGGCAAAAGATTATTGCACGCCCGATAAACTTATAATTATGGGCACGGGCGGCAAGCAGGCGGCATCCGGGGTCGGACTTGCGGTTATCAAAACGGTTAAAAGTTTTAAAGGCGAAAAGCATATTTCAAAAACCGTCGATAAACTCGCTTTCGGCGGATACAACAAAAAATTCAAGGACGAAAACGACCCGAGAAGTTGGCTTTCGTCAAAAAAAGACTCGCGCGATAAGTATAAAAACGACGAGCTTTGCGATTTTAAATTCACCGTTTCCGCCATGCGCGACTTGGTTACGCTTTCAAGATACGCGAACTCTAAAAAGTGGTTTAAAGGCTTAAATCAAACTATGCCCGTACTTTTGGTCGCGGGCGACAGCGACCCCGTGGGGAACAACGGCAAGGGCGTAAAACAGGTTTACGACAGGCTTATAAAGACGGGGCACAACGCCGAAATCAAACTTTACGCGGGTTGCCGCCACGAAATTTTAAACGACGTGTGCGCGCCCGAGGTTACTGCCGACATTAAGGAGTTTTTGAAAAAATGACAAATAGTTTAAACCGCAAAGAGTCCCCGTGGCAAAAAATTATCGCCGCCGGCGTAGCGTTTACGGCGGCTTTGGTCGGCGTTTTCGGCGCGGGTGCTATAAACAAAACCGAAGTTTACGCCAACTCTGCCCAGCGTTACTGGCGCGGTTCGAATTCGTTCGGAGTGGTGTCAACAGGTGGCGATTGCCCGCTCGAAGTCGAAAGCGAAAAACTCACTTTCAACATAGAAAGTTTCCCGAATTTCAACGGTGAAAACGAGGAGTATAACGCGAGCGTCACCGCCGAATACAATTTTTGCAACCACACCGATATGGAAGTGACGGCAAACCTTATTTTCCCGTATATTACGGCTACGGCGGTCGATTATTACGGAGATTTTAAAGCGTTGCCGAAAGGTAAAATTTTGATAAACGGCAAAACCGCGGACGTTAAAGACAGGTTTACCTACTGTCCGTCGGTTTACGAATTTAATCTTACCGACTTAAAAAAAGTGCGCGATTTTTACGATGAAAGCGGCTTTTTCAAACGCGGCTTGCCCGTCACCCGTTACTCTTTTACTGTTACGGAACTTGACGAAACGGGCAAAAATTCCCCCTATGCCGCAATTAAAATTTCCACGCTTGACAATAAAAAATACGCGCTTAGCAAAAGCAACGGTTACTCGTACAACAATAATATGGTTTCTCTCGGCGCATTCGTGGGTTTAGGCGACACGGTCGAAGTCGAAGTGTACGGCGACGGGGCGAGCTTGAACGAATCCGACTGGACGTTTTACAGTAACGGCGGCGAAAAGAAAGAAATTAGCGGCAAAATGACCCTTAAAACCGTCGAGCAAACGACTTACGGCGACCTTGTTTTTAAAAATTATAGCGAAGATAGCGGCGTATCGCGCGTGGACTGGTTCAACGCCGTCACCGACTATATGATTTCGGGTTACGGCTCGAACGGATACGTTTTGACGGAATATCTCGGTAATTTGAACATAAACTCTACGTTTTTGAACGACCTTATGCGCTGGTATGAGTACGATTTGACCGTGCCTGCATACGGAAGGGTTGTCAACAGCGTCACCGCGCCGCTGCTTCCCGATCTGAATATGGCGTACGAGCCGTCGGTTTATGAATTCACTTACCTATCTTCCCCCGCAAAAACCTGGAAAAGTTTCGGCACGCTGACCGTTGAAATAAAGACGCCGTATTTTGTCGTGTGGAGTGACGAATGGACTAAAACCGACGGCGGCTACACCCGTTCTTACGCAACGCTCCCCGACGAAGAGATAAAATTTACTCTTTCCGAAAGTGAAAGCCCAATGCTTAAAGACGGTTATCGCGACGGCGGATTTTTCGCTATGATGGCATTCGGATTTATATTTATATTTGGGGTATACGTGTTGCCGCTTATGGTTCCCATCGTGATAGTAATTATAGTAATAGTCGTCAACTATAAGCGGTCGAGAAAACGCCGCGATATCGATATAGGGGCGGCTCAGTCCGCTTTAAACGGCGGCGATACGGGTGGAGGGTTCGGCGAACACCCCGATAAAAAACCCGATATCAAAAAAGACGAAGCGTTTGACGGAACGGTTGACGGTAAAACGGAAACCGAAGTTATGAAAGCTTCTCAAAACGCTGAAACGGACGCGCCTCAAAACGCCGAAAAAAAAGAAAATGACGAAGACGAATTATTTGAATAAAAAAATAAAAATAGCCTATCTTCCGCTTGACGAGCGGCCTTGCAACTATAAATATCCGGAGCTTGCGCTAAAAGGTTCAAAACGGGCGGAACTTATAACTATCGAAAGGTCTGCGCTCGGGCTTGGTAAGGTTTCGGGCGATTACGGAAAAATAAAAAGTTTCGTTTTGTCTTCCGCAAAGATTGCCGACGCGCTCGTTATATCGCTTGAAACGCTATTATACGGCGGACTTTTTCCGTCTCGGCTGCATAATTTAAGCGGCGACGAAATTTTAAATCGGTTAAACCTTGTTAAGCAGGTTAAAGAAATAAACCCCGCGATTAAAATTTATGCGTTTACCCTTATAATGCGGTGCCCGACTTACACGTCAAGCGCGGAAGAGCCCGATTATTACGGCGTTTCGGGGCGAGAGATTTTTTTGTCCGGGGTAAACCGCCACAAGTATTCGACGGGAGAAATCGGCGAAGACGAATATATTAAGACCGAAAAAGAGCTGATCGGAAAAATCGGAGAAGAAAATTTAAAAGACTACGCTATGCGGCGTGAAAAAAACCTTTCGGCGATTTTTGAAGCTTTAAAGCTGAACGGAAAGGTTTTTGACGAACTCGTCATTCCGCTTGACGATTCAAACCCTTACGGATATACCGCTATGGATAAAAAACGGGTTGCCGACTTTATTGAAAAGAACGGTTTAAAATCCGTTATGAGTTACCCGGGGGCAGACGAAGTCGGGTTAACGCTTATATCGCGATGTTTGACCGAAGCGTTCGGCATACAACCGAAAATACATCCCGTTTACTCTTCCGCAGAAGCAAAAAACGTCGTTCCGTTATACGAAGACAGGGCGGTTTCGGAAACGGTTGCGGCGCAGATAAAAGCTTGCGGTGCGGTCTATGAAGAAAACGCCGAAGAAGCGGATTTAATTTTACTTTTGAACGTGCCGGATTTTAAACAGCGCGAAGCGAGATTTCCGTCTTACAGGGAATATCGGAAACGTGATTTAACCCAACTATACACGGCTATGCGCACGCTTTTTAAAAAACGCAAAAGTATTATCGTTGCCGACAACGGTTATGCAAACGGCGGCGAGGCGGAATACGTGAAAAAAGCTTTCAGGTTATGCAGTCCGATATCTTATGCCGGCTGGAATACCGACTCTAACACTCTCGGAACGGCGATAGCGGCGGCGATTTATAAAAAATATTTCGGCGGCGACGTGAGCGGCGAATTTTTTGCTAACCGCGTCGTTGAAGATATATGTTATCAGACTTACGCAAGGTGGAAAACAAAAGAGATTTTGCCGCGCTTAAATGTATCGTATGACGATATAGCGTTAAACGAAGCAAACATCGGAAAATACGCGCTAAAAAAGGTGCGGGCATTTTTTAAAAAACATTTTAAAAAACTCGACAAGCGGTTTTCGGTTGTCGATATAGCGTTTCCGTTATCAAGGCTTTTCGAATGCGACGTAACGGTAAAAAGGATAAAATGAGATTATTAGGGATAGATATCGGCGGCACGTTTATAAAATATGCGTTAATTAGCGAAAACAAGGTCGTCGACAGCGGCAAAAAACCTTCTAACGCTAAATTCGGCGCGGAAAAACTGCTTGAAACGCTGTTTGCGCTTATAGACGAATTTGTGTGCGGTTTTGACGGAATAGCCGTCTCTACGGCGGGCGTAGTCGGCAAAAACGGCGAAATAGTTTACGCTAACGATAATATCCCGCGCTACACGGGCGTAAAGCTTAAAGAAATTTTACAGAACAAGTACGGCGTTGAAGTTAGCGTTATGAACGACGCCGCGGCGATGGCGTATTCCCTTAAAACCGAACTTAACGATTATTTTTTTATTGCGGTCGGAACGGGCGTTGCGGGCGGGTACGTCAGCGGCGGAAAATTGTTTACGGGAGGCGGCGGGTTTGCAGGGCAGCTTGGATATCTGACTGCGCTGAACGGTAAACGCGCCGATACGGAAGCTTCGTCGAAAGGTTTGAGCGAACTGTGCGGCAAACCTTGCGAAGAAGTTTTCAAAGACGCTAAAAAAGGCGATGAAACTACTCTTTTGCTGCTGAAAAAATGGGCGAAAGAACTTTACAACGTTATAAAAGCCGCAGTTGTTTTTTATAATCCCGAAACGGTCGTTATCGGCGGGGGAATAAGCGCGCAAGGCGATTTTTTAATAAATCTTGTCAAGGCGGCGGCTGATGAAGACGAATCGCCCTACGCTAAAAGTTATAAAATTATATGCGCGCCGAGTGAAAATTTTCAGGCAGTCATCGGCGCGATAAAATATTTTACGGAGAATTGCGATGAATAAATTTTTGTCCGCAAAAGGCGGATTGATTGTTTCTTGTCAGGCTCTTAAAGACGAGCCTATGTTCGGCAGCGGCGTTATGGCTAAATTCGCGCTGGCGGCAAAACAGGGAGGCGCGGTCGGAATACGCGCGAATACCGTTAAAGACGTAAGGGCAATAAAAAAAGCGGTCGATTTGCCGATTATAGGGATAATCAAAAAAGTGTACGCGGGTAGCCCCGTGTACATAACCCCGACTTTTTCTGAAGCGAAAACGCTTATTGACGAAGGGGTTGACGTTATTGCCACAGACGGAACTTTGCGTTTGAGGCCGCGCGGCGAAACGCTTTCGGACTTGGTTAAAAAAATACGCGACTATAACGATAAAGTTTTGCTTATGGCGGACTGTTCGACCGTTGAAGAAGGGGAAAACGCCGAAAAACTCGGGTTTGATTTTATAGGAACAACCTTGTCGGGATATACCGAATACACCAAGGGCGTTAGTTTACCCGATTACGAAATGATAGCTAAGCTTGTCCGCATCTTGAAAACGCCCGTTATTGCCGAAGGCGGAATTAAAACGCCCGAAGAATTAAAAAAGGCTTTGGATTCAGGCGCGTTTGCGGCTGTCGTGGGAGGAGCGATAACTCGCCCGAAACAAATAACAGAACGCTTCGTTTCGGCTATAAAAAGATAAAAAGTTTAAAAATTAACCCACGGGGATTTTGAAATGCGCCGCCTTAAAGTAATCGGCTTTCGGGCGCGTTTCGTTTCCCCGTGGGTTTTGCTTTTATAAAGACTTGTTGATTTTAGCGTTGGCGAACACCTGTATATGGAAGAACCGTTTTAGCTTAGTCGCCTAAACGCTTGTTGCTAAATTATCCCCTTACCCATTTCGTAGGCTTTAAGGGGGAAGTCGGTTTTTAAAACTTCGCCGTACTTTTCAATGCCCACGGCGCGCAAAACGCCTTTAAGGGTAACTCCGTCAAAGCAACTTATCCAACCGTTAATGTCGCTAACGCACCCGTCCATGGCGTTCGGGTTCGAGTCGTGCGACGCGCACAGTAAATAAATTTCTTTAAACTTATTGTCGCGCGGGTAGAGCGGGTTAAGCCTGTCCAAAAAAGTTTTCAACTGCCCCGAAACGGAGTAGTAGTAAACGGGCGTTGCAAAAACTAGGATATCCGCTTGCTCGAACTTATTGTAAAGAGCGTTCATATCGTCCTTTAAAACGCAACCGTCGTGATTCTGGCAGTAAAAACACCCCTTGCAAAATTTAAGGTCAACGTCGTTTATAGAAATATATTCGACTTGGTTTCCGCTCTCAACCGCGCCTTTCATAAAGTTTTTTGCAAGCGTTTCGCTGTTGCCGTCAGCCCGCGGCGACGAACTCACTATAACTATCTTTTTCATACTCTTTCTCCTTATTGTTTAAAATACCGTAGCGACTTTAAAATATTTTATCACGCGCCCGCCGCAAAATAAAGCGGTTTTTGAAAACTTAAACAAAAAAGCACTTCGGTTGAAGTGCTTTTTTGTTTGGTCTACCCGGCCGGGCTCGAACCGGCGGCCTCGAGAGTCGGAGTCTCGCGCTCTATCCAACTGGGCTACGGGTAGTCGTCGCAATCAATTATGTCGTAGTTTTTTGCCGTTTCAAATCGGTTTATGCTTTGTTAAACGCCGCTCGCCGTACGGCAAGTACGGCTTCGGGCGTTTGCCTCGCCTAAACGCGATTTTAATTCGGCAAAAATTCTACTCATAACTGATTGCTCCTCCTCGTCGCAATTAGTTTGGTTAAAACGGCACTAATTCCCAAAACCGTTAACTCACAACTAATTGTTCCTCCTCGTTGCAATCTGTCATTCTGAGTGGAACGAAGAATCTCGCGGAAGCGAAAACAAGTCTGAACACGGGCGGGCGTTTTACCCCTTTCCTATTATATATTTCCTATTATATATAATATATATAGTGATAAATGATAAAACGTCTTGCCGCCAAAGCGTTTGCGCGTAAGTTTAAACTTCTTTTTATATAATATTACAAAACCGAAAAAAACGCAATCGCTTGCGGGCGGATAAACGGCAAAACTTTGTCGAACCCGTAATTTATATCG
>CAKQMM010000023.1 GCA_934254755.1 uncultured Clostridia bacterium | reverse complement strand
TACGAACACTTTCGGCGCGGTGTTTAAAATAAGAAGCGAAGCGGCTTACGGTATACACGAATTTTTTAATTCGCAAGGCTTCGTATACGTGCACACCCCCCTTATCACGGGGAGCGACTGCGAAGGCGCGGGCGCAATGTTTCAAGTGACCACGCTCGACTTGAACGACGTTCCGAAAACCGAAGACGGCAAAGTCGATTATAAAAAAGACTTTTTTGAAAAGCAGGCGAGCCTTACCGTTTCGGGTCAGCTTTCTGCGGAAGCGTACGCAATGGCTTTCGGCAAAGTTTACACCTTCGGCCCGACTTTCAGGGCGGAGCGCAGCAACACGGCGCGCCACGCGGCGGAATTTTGGATGATCGAGCCCGAAATGGCTTTCACCGATTTAATCGGCGACATGCAGGTTGCCGAGGATATGGTTAAACACGTTATCAACCGCGTTTTAAAAACCTGCAAAGAAGAACTTGAATTTTTAAATAAATTCGTTGATACGGGCTTAATCGACAGGCTTACCCACGTCGCTACGAGCGACTTCGTGCGCCTCCCTTACACCGAGGCGATTAAAATTTTAGAGCCGCACAAAGATAAATTCGAGTTCCCCGTTTTCTGGGGGTGCGACCTTCAGAGCGAGCACGAACGCTTTATAACCGAACAGGTTTTCAAAAAACCCGTGTTCTTAACGGACTATCCTAAGGAAATAAAAGCGTTTTACATGCGTTTAAACGACGACCAAAAGACGGTTGCGGCGGCGGACTTACTCGTCCCCGGCATCGGCGAACTCGTAGGAGGCTCTCAAAGGGAAGAGCGCGAAGACGTGCTTATTACCCGTATGCACGAAATGGGGCTTAAACCGAGCGATTACGATTGGTACATTAACCTCCGTAAATACGGCGGCACCAAACACGCGGGCTTCGGCTTGGGTTTTGAAAGACTTATAATGTATTTGACGGGTATACAAAACATCCGCGACGTTATACCTTTCCCGAGAACGGTTTCTAACCTTGATTATTAAGCGGCTGCCCGAGTTTTTGCGGGGAACCGAACGAAAGGCAAATTTTTAACCATACGCCGCTATTTTGGCGGCGCAGGAGATTTATGAGAATATTACTTGACGCTTTCGGCGGGGATAACGCCCCCCTCGAAGCTATAAAAGGTGCGGTTAAATACGTTGAAGAAGGCGGCGAGTGCGAAATATCGCTCGTCGGAAAAGAGGACGAAATAGACAGAATTTTCGCCGAAAACGCCTTTTCTAAAAAAAATATAACCGTTACGCCCGCAAGCGAAGTTATAACTTGCGAAGAATCGCCCACCGAAGCGGTGCGCAAAAAGTCCGACAGCAGCATGTGCGTGGGGCTTAAAGCATTGCGCCAAAAAGAGGCGGAAGCCTTCGTTTCGGCGGGTTCTACGGGCGCGCTTTTAACCGGTTCGGTTTTAAAAGTGGGCAGAATAAAAGGCGCGTCGCGCCCGGCTCTTGCAACTTTATTGCCCACCGTTAAGGGCGGAAAGGTACTGTTTATGGACTGCGGCGCGAACGCCGACTGTAAGCCTATAAACCTCGTGCACTTCGCCGTTATGGCGGACGCTTATTTAAGGACGGTTTCCGGGATAAAAAACCCGAAAATCGCGCTGCTTAGCAACGGCACGGAAGATAAAAAGGGGAACGAGCTTATCCACGAAGTTTTCCCCGTGCTTAAAAACCTTAAATCTATAAACTTCGTCGGCAACGTCGAAGGGCGCGATATTTTAGAGGGCGAAGTGGACGCGGTTATTGCCGACGGGTTCAGCGGCAACGTGGCTATTAAAAGTTTAGAGGGCGCGATAAGCGCAATGCTAAGCGTTCTTAAACAAAACATAACGTCGTCGCTTAAAGCTAAAATCGGCTATAAATTCTTTATGCAAAAAGCCTTCCGCAAAACGAAAGACGTGCTCGATTACAACAAGGCGGGCGGCGCGGTCTTTTTAGGGATAGACGGGGTAGTGATGAAGTGTCACGGCTCGTCGAAAGAAACGTCGTTCAAAAACGCGCTTTTTCAGGCGGAAACGGCAATTAAAGCGGACGTAAACGGCGAAATAAGCAAAAATCTTACGGCTGAAGAAGTCGCCACAATAGAGTTTTAAAAAGTATGCTGTTTTTTCTTGACGACGTGCAAAAAAAACTCGGCTACGTTTTTGACGACTCGATGGTGCTTCGCAGATGTTTCACTCACCCGTCGTACACCAACGAGCATAAAACCGCGCCGCACAATCAGCGGCTCGAGTTTTTGGGCGACAGCGTTCTCGGTTTTATAGTCGCAAGCAAGCTTTACGATATAACGCCGGAGCTTAGCGACGGCGAAATGACTAAGTTCAAGCAAAGCGTCGTTTCCAGCGCGCCGCTTGCGGCGGCAATTAAAAAAACGGGGCTCGATAAGTACCTTCTCGTCGGCGAAAACGCCGCGGGCGAAGTGACCGACAAAATGCGCGAAGATTTATTCGAGGCGATTGTCGGCGCGCTTTACGTAGACGGCGGAATAAAGGCGGCTGAAAAGTTTATAACCGAAAATTTGCCGCTGAAGCGCACCAAAACCGAAGACCCCAAAAGCGCGCTTAACGAATACTGCGCGAAAAAGCGGCTCGGCGATATTGCGTATAAATTCGTGTCGCAAAGCGGCGCGGACAATTCCCCCACGTTTACGATGTCCTTATATATCGGCGGAAAGTTTATCGCCGAAGGCGTCGGCGGAAGCAAAAAAAGCGCGGAGCAGGCGGCGGCAGAGTTTGCGCTTAACGCTCTTAAAGAAAAAGGGTTAAATAGATGTTGAATTTTGAAAGAATAGAACTGCAAGGGTTTAAATCGTTTGCGGACAAAGTTAAAATCGAACTTCTCGACGGCATAACGGGCATAGTCGGGCCTAACGGTTGCGGCAAGTCAAACGTAGCGGACGCTATCAAGTGGGTGCTTGGCGAACAGTCTGCAAAAACGATGCGCGGAACTTCCATGCAAGACGTTATTTTTAACGGCACCGAAAAGAGGAAGTCGCTTTCTTACTGCGAAGTTTCGCTTTACTTTAACAACAGCGAAAAGATTTTCAGCGACCTCGAATTTTCCGAAGTCGTTATGACGCGTAAGCTATATAGAAGCGGCGAAAGCGAATACTTTTTGAACAAACAGCCTTGCAGGCTTAAAGATATAATCGACGCGCTTCACTCGTGCGGCGTTTCAAAGGACGGTTACACCGTTATCGAGCAAGGCAAAGTAACCGAAATTTTCTCGGCAAAACCCGAAGACAGGCGCGCCATATTTGAAGAAGCGGTCGGCATTTCTAAAACTAAACGCGACAGAAAAGAGACGATGGCGAAACTTGCGCGCACGGGCGACAACATTACCCGCGTAAACGATATTATAACCGAGCGCGAACGTCAATTAGAGCCTCTTAAAAAGCAAGCGGATAAAACGCGCGCGTTTAGGGGTTTAAGCGAAAAGCTTAAATACAACGTCGTAAACGCTTACGTATATAAGTACGAAAACGCGAGCGACATAAAAGAAAAAATCAACGAGAAAATTAAAGGTTACGGCGAAGAGTTAATTGCCAAAAAGCGAGATTTGGAGGCGGTAAACGCAGATTACCAACGCTACCAGAACGAAATCGCGAGCGCGGACAGGTACATAAAAGAACTTAACGACAAAATTTACGACAAGGGCGTCAGCATCGAAAAAAGCGCGGGTAACGCGAAAGTGTTTGCCGAGCGCATAACTTACTTTAAAAGCGAAAACCAAAGGCTTCAGGGCGAGATTGCAAGCGCGAAAGAAAAGCTTGAAACGCTTAACGCAGACGTATTAAAAAAGAGCGAGTACGCTAAAAATTGCGGCAGCGAGATTGAAGAATTAAACGTTAAAGCGGAAGAACTCAGCAAAAAGCTCACCGTTTTATCGGCTGAAATTTCAAGCGGCGAAACGAGCGCAAGGCTTGAGCAATCGCGTATCTTAAAAAGCGTCGAGGGCTTAGCGGATATCAATAAAAACATAGGTTCGCTATCGACCGAACAAAACGTTATAACCGTTCAGCAAAAGGGCATAATCGAAAAGGTGAACGGGCTTGTCGATAAGTATAACGCTATCGACTACGATTTGAAGCGTTCGCAAAACGACCTTAAAAAAATGGAAAGCGATTTGGCGGACGTTAAAGAAGCCATTAAAGATAAAGAACTTTCCGTTGCCCAGAATAACGAGTTTTTGTCTAAAATAAACAACAAAATTTACGCGTTAAACAACAAAATTTCCGCCGACGAAGCGGGGCTTAAATTCTATCAGGGCTTAAAAAATTCTTTTGACGGTTACGCGTACGGCGTTAAAAAAATAATGCACGCCGCAAGCGTTGACGGCGAAGTCGCAAAAAGAGTGAAAGGCACCGTCGCTTCCGTTATTTCGACCGAAAAAGATTACGAACTCGCCATCGAAACGGCTATCGGCGGGGCGATGCAGAATATCGTCGTCGACAACGCCGACGACGCGAGATATCTTATCGACTACTTAAAGCGTACCGACGGCGGCAGGGTTACCTTCCTTCCCGTTTCAACGGTCAAGCCGCGCTATAACGGTTCGGAACTTCGTTCCGCGCTTAAAGAAAACGGCGCGATAGGTTTAGCGACCGAGCTCGTTAAATACAACCCTTACTACGAAAACGTGGTGTCTTTCCTTTTAGGCGGCACGCTTATCGCAAGAGATTTACAATCGGCAACCGAAATCGCTAAAAAGTACAGGTTTGCGTTCAAAATAGTTACTCTCGGAGCGGACGTTTTATCGAGCAGCGGTTCGATGACGGGCGGCTCTCAAAGTAAAAACAACGTAAGCCTTTTGTCGGTTGACAGAACGGTGAACGAGTACGCCGAGGTTTTAAAAGCCGACAAGATAGAGTTCGAGCGGCTTGACGAAAACCGCAAGCGGGTAACGGGGCAAGTAAACGCCCTTGTCGAGGAGCTTGACGAACTAAGCGCAAAGCAGGGCGAACTCAAACAAAAGTACGCCGCGCTTAAAGAAAGCGTCGAGTTTAAAACTTCCGCGCTTAAAGACGCGGAAGACGAAATCGAGAAAAACCGCGACGAAATCGCGATAATCAGCGCAAGGTTAGAGCAAATAAAGACCGCTTACAGCGATATCGAAACGGGCGGCGAAAAGCTTAACAAAGAGCGTGAAGATGCGGCAAGCCTTGAAAAAGAGCATCAGGAACGTTTCACCGCGCTAAGGGAAGAGCGCGACGCGCTTTTGGACGAAAACACCGAAATTCAGTCTAAAATTTCCTTCTACCGCGCAGAAATCGCCGCGGCGGAAAGCGAAAAAGAGCGCATGAACGGCGAAATAAGGGACTTAACCTTTAAAAACGCCAACGACGAAGAAGTTATAACCGGC
This sequence comes from uncultured Clostridia bacterium, assembly GCA_934254755.1. Taxonomy (GTDB): domain Bacteria; phylum Bacillota; class Clostridia; order Christensenellales; family Borkfalkiaceae; genus HGM11412. The sequence continues at coordinate 5,240 of CAKQMM010000023.1, read as the reverse complement.
AACCTAAACATTATCGACGGGTTGAAGCGCGAGGCGGAAAAAGTCGCCCTTTCTAAAGACGAGCAGGACGAACTTAACCGCATGAGAAGCGAACTTAAATCGTTCGACGAAAAGAAGGTTGAGTTAAACGAAAAACTTAATAAGGCTAACGAAGCGCGCGACGTTTTGCAGACTGAAATCGACCGCAGCGCGGACAGAAAGGCGGCGGAAGAAGTCAACTTAACGAAAGTAGACAGCGACTTAGCGCACATGTCCGAAACGATTTTCAACGAATATCAGCTCGATTACGACAGTTGTAAGCCGCTTAAAGACGAAGCGTTCGATATAAAAACGGGCGAAGAAGAGATAAATTCGCTCAAACGCAAAATACAAATGCTCGGCTCGGTAAACCCCGCCGCAATCGACGAATACGAAGAATTGAACGGCGCGTACTTAGAACTCGTTTCTCAGCGCGACGACCTCGAAAAAGCTAAAGCCGACTTAGAAAAAGTTATATCCGATTTAACCAAAGAAATGGCTCTTACGTTCGACGAGGGCTTTAAGACCATTCGCCAGAACTTTGCGCAGATATTCAAAGAACTGTTCGGCGGCGGCAATGCCGATCTCGTTATAGAAGAAAGCGAAACGGGCGACCCGCTCGACGCAGGAATAGAAATTATCGCCCAACCGCCGGGAAAGAAGTTGCAAAAAATATCGCTTTTATCGGGCGGCGAAAAGTCTTTCACCGCAATAGCGATATTGTTTGCGATATTAAAACTTCGCCCGATGCCTTTCGTCGTGCTCGACGAAATAGAAGCGGCGCTTGACGACGCGAACGTCGAAAGGTTTGCAAGCTACCTTAAAAACTTCTCGAAAGAAACGCAGTTTATCTGCATAACCCACAAAAAGATAACCATGGAACACGCAAACGGCTTGTTCGGCGTAACCATGCCCGAAAAAGGCGTTTCGAGCATCGTTTCAATAAACTACGGCGATATCGAAAAGTACGGAGATTTTGAATAAAATGGGATTATTTTCAAAACTTAAATCAGGGCTTCAAAAGACCAAAGAGAAGTTTGCTTCGGTGTTTTCAAAAGTCTTTAAAATCGACCGCATCGGCGAAGAGTTTTACGACGAGTTGACCGACGCGCTCGTTTCCGCCGACATATCGGTTACGACCGCGATGGACGTCGTTGACGAGCTTCGCGACGAGATGATAGACGGCGCCGTCAAAGACGAAAACGAAGTTAAAGACCGTTTGAAAGAAATTTTATACGATAAAGTTTCTTCCGCGGGCGAAATCGAGTACGAATACCCCCTCATAATAATGGTGGTCGGCGTAAACGGGGTAGGCAAAACTACGACGATAGGCAAACTTTGCAAACACTTTTTAAGCCTTAAAAAGACCGTAACCGTCGCCGCCGCGGACACTTTCCGCGCTGCCGCGAGCGAACAGCTTTCTATCTGGGCGGACAGGGCGGACGTACGAATTATAAAACACGCCGAGGGGGCGGACCCGTCGGCAGTCGTTTACGACGCGCTTCAGTCGCAAAAATCTAAAAAGACCGACGTTTTGATTATCGACACGGCGGGCAGGCTTCACGTTAAAGCTAACCTTATGGAAGAGCTTAAAAAAATGGCGCGCGTGGTCGAAAGAGAGTATCCCGAAGCGAGTTTTTATAAGTTCATCGCGCTCGACGCGACTACCGGCAACAACGCCCTTTCGCAAGTTAAAACTTTTAACGACGCAATCGGGCTTGACGGCGTGCTTTTAACCAAGCTTGACGGAACGGCAAAGGGCGGGTTTATCGTGTCGCTCGTGGACGAATATCAAATTCCCGTGGCGTTTGTCGGGGTGGGCGAAAAAATCGACGACCTTATCCCCTTCGACGCCGAAGAATACGTTGACGCGCTCCTTTAAACGGAGAAAAAATGCTTTAATCGCCTTAAATTTTTAAATTTATCGACGACGGGGTTTAAATTTATGGAATTTTTTAAAAAAGCAAAAAAAATTATAGCGGCGGGCGTTCAGAACAGGTTGAACGGCTATTCCGCTTATAAAACCACGCTTAAAAACGTCGAAGGCGCAACGCTTAAAGTTGCCGCCTTCGACTTTTATCGTTTAACTGTAAACGGAAAGTTTTTGGGCTTCGGACCCGCAAGGGCGGCAAAAGGTTTCGCCCGCGTTGACGAGTATAGTTTAACGGGTTTAAACTCAAAAAACGGCGAAAACACTATCGTTTTGGAACTTTTAAGTTATAAAAATCACTCCTTAACGGTCGCCCTACAGCCGTCGTTTATTATTTGCGAAGTTGTAAAAAACGGCGAGGTAATAGCCGCTACGGGCGAGAATTTTACCGCCTACGCGCCCGAAACGAAGATTGAAAACACTCAAAGATATTCCTATCAACGCCATTTTACCGAGTGTTACGATTTTACCCGCGGGGGTATGTTCGACGAAAGCTTTAAGCGCGAAACCGAAGAAGTTAGCGCGGACGTTACCTTTATCGAAAGGGTTGCGCCATACCCGAATTACGGCGCGGTTTCGCTTAGCGGCGGGATAAAGGGCGGTTTTTTAAAAGACGGCAAAAGCGCCGACCCGTGCGAGTGTTACAGGTATAAAGAGTGGGGCGTATACGACGACGTGTGTTTAAAACCCTACGACTATATAAACCGCGCGAAGTTTAATTTTTGCGATAAAACCTTAAAATTACCGATTACCATTGAAGAAAACGAAGCCGCGCTGTTTGATTTTTTAAAGGTTTACGCGGGGTTTATAGGCTTAAAAATACACGCCGAAACCGCCGCGACCGTTTACGTCGGGTTCAGCGAAACGCATGCGGATAACGACTTTAAATATCTCGATGACGGCACGCTTAACGCAATGGCGATTAAATTAAACGGCGGCGAAGCGTTGGACTTTTATTCGATAGAGCCGTACTCTTTGAGAAGTTTAGTCGTTTTGGCAACCGAGGGAAGCGTGACGATAAGCGGCGTAAGCGTTAGGAAGTTCGAGCATTATTCGCCCGATAAAACGCGCGATTATAAAGACGAAAAGTTGAATTTGATTTACGAAAGCGCGGTCAGAAGCTTTTTGCACAACGCGGTAGATTTGTTTACCGATTGCCCCTCGCGCGAGCGGGCGGGCTGGCTTTGCGACAGTTATTTTTCGGCTATAACCGAAAGGTTTTTGTTTAACGAAAGCAAGGTCGAAAAGGCGTTTTTGCAAAACTATCTTCTTTATAAAAACGACGGCGAGTACGAGGACGGGGTTATCCCCATGTGCTATCCGTCGGACGTGGAGTTAAGCGGCAACTATATCCCGCAGTGGACGATGTGGTTTATCTTGGAGGCGCACGACTATATTTTTAAGCGCGATAATTTAAGCGAAAAAGCGGAATTTTGCGATAAGGTAAAGGGGCTTTTAAAATACTTCGAACGCTACGAAAACGAGGACGGGCTTTTAGAAAATCTGCCCAAATGGAACTTTATCGAGTGGTCGGACGCTAACAAGTGGACGAAAGACGTAAGCTACCCCACGAACTTTTTATACGCCGAAACTCTTCGCCGCGCCGCCGATATCGTAGGCGATAAAGTGCTTAAAGCAAAAGCCGAAAAAGTTGCCGCCACGGCGATAAAACAAAGTTTTAACGGCGAAGTATTCTTCGACCACGCCGTGCGCGAAAACGGCAAACTCGTGCGCCAAAGCGATTGCAGCGAAATTTGCCAATATTACGCCGCGTTTTTTGCGGGCATAGATATTAGAAACGATAAAAAGTACGCTAAGCTTTACGACCTTATAACGCGCGTGTTTGCGTCCGACAGAAAATCTCGCCCCGAAATTATCAAAATAGATATGTTCATCGGCGTGTATATGCGGCTTTTGACCCTTTTAAAGTTAGGCGAATACGACCTTGTTTTAAAATGCGTTACCGCTTACTTCGGCGAAATGGGCAAAACCACCCGCACGCTATGGGAACATACGCACGGGCGGGCGAGCAAAAACCACGGCTTTGCGTCTTTTGCGGCTTACGCTTTGGATATAGCTTACAACGCGCTTAATAAATAATAAAATTTGCAAGCTAAAACTTGAAAAAATAAAATTTGCGGCTGTCAAGTAAAATTGCTTGACAGCCGCATTATAATGTGTTAGAATTCAAGGCGAAATGAGTAAAGAGTTTTCCGACGATTTGATTTTTAACGAGTTATTCGGCGAGTACGGCTCGCTTTTAACCGAAAATCAGCAGGAAGTTTTTTATCTTTATTATTCGTGCGACTTATCTCTTGCGGAGATATCCGAGATGAAGGGGGTCAGCCGCCAAAGCGTTTCGGACGCGCTCTCGAAAACGCGCGAAGCGTTGAGGGGGTACGACGAAAAGCTCGAACTCATATCTAAAAAGCGCAATCTCATAAAGCTTTTGGATAAAATTACCGACGAAGAAGTAAAAAGCGCGTTAAGCGAAGCGATAGGTAAAATTTAATGGCAAACGTTTTTAGCGGACTCAGCGAAAAACTTAATCACATATTCACCAAGCTTACGAAGCGCGGCACGCTTACCGAACTTGAAATAAAGCAGGCAATGCGTGAAGTTCGCATTGCGCTTTTAGAGGCGGACGTAAACCTCACCGTCGCGAAAGAATTCGTTCAAAAAGTCAGCGAAAAGGCTCTCGGTCAGGAAGTCTTAAAGAGTTTAAGCCCTTCGCAGCAAGTTATAAAAATCGTTTCGGACGAACTCACCGAACTTATGGGTTCGACGAATTCAAAGTTAAATATCGCAAACAACCCGCCGCAAATCATAATGATGTGCGGGCTTCAGGGCGCGGGCAAAACCACTTTGACGGGTAAACTTGCGCTCAACTTAAAAAGCAGCGGCAAAAAGGTTTTAACCGTCGCGTGCGACGTGTATCGCCCCGCGGCTATAACTCAACTTAAAGTCGTTTCCGAAAAGGCGGGGGTAGAGTGCTTTGAAGAAGGCAACAAAAACCCCGTGAAGATAGCGGACGACGCCGTCGCTTACGCCAAGCGTTACGGGTTCGACGCGGTTTTACTCGACACGGCTGGCAGGCTCCACATAGACGAAACGCTTATGGAAGAGCTTAAGGAAATCGAAAAAAAGGTTTCCCCCACCGATATTTTACTGACGATAGATTCTATGACGGGGCAGGACGCCGTAAACGTAGCGAAGACTTTTAACGATACGCTCGGCATCACGGGCGTGATTATGACCAAGCTTGACGGCGATACGCGCGGCGGCGCGTGTT
>CAKQMM010000022.1 GCA_934254755.1 uncultured Clostridia bacterium | reverse complement strand
GCCGCCTCTTGTCCGCCTTGTTAAAGGGGGGGTGTTTTCGCATTTTTGCGAAAACCGGGGGATTGGCTCGTTCTATAAAAAAATATCCTTATAAACAGCGGCGGGAGCAAGCCCCTGCCCTACGTTATGTTTATAGTTCTGTTATTTTGAGCGTTAGCGAAGAATGACTGTGAAAAAAGTATTTTCAACCTATAAGCATAGAATATAATAAAAACGCGCCGACCAAACCTGGTCGGCGCGTTTAATTTTGTTTACTTATATGCGGTTTCGGCGCATATTTTGCTTGGTTAAGCGGGCGGGGCGAAAGGTTTACTCTTGCTTGTCGCCGTTTTCGCCTTCCGTTACTTCTTCAGTAGCTTCTTCAGCGGTTTCGGGAGCCTCGGTTGCTTCGACGGGTTCTTGAGTGAGTTCGTTAAAATCAACAGTTTCGTCGGCTTTGTTTTCGCTTTCGGCGGGTTCTTCCGTAACTTCGGGTTCTGCTTCCGCTTCAGCGGTTTCTTCAACGTTTTCAGCCGCGCTGTAATCGTACTCTTTATCGTCGCTTTCGTCTTTTTCAACGTTTATCGCCTTTTTGTCGGCGGCAATCTTTTTAAGAGCTTTTTCGCGGGTGTCGCGGTGATAATATTCTTGTTTTTTAACTTTCTGCTTAGCCGTCTTTTTAGTGTTGGTTCTGAATATGACCGCAACGACCGCAATTATAAGAACAACCGCAAGTATTATTGATACGACTTGCAACCAGCCCGTCGGGTTAACTTTGTATTCGTCGTCGGTCGTGTCGCCCGATTCGTTGTCGTCGTCCGAAGCGGTGGTATCGTCGCGCTCGCTTTCTACGTCAACGGTGGTGTAGTAAGCAAAAGTGGTAACGTCGTTTTGCGAAAGGATAACGCCGGGTTGATATAATTCCTGTTTGGTCGCTTCCTTCTTGTCGCTCGTGGTGTACTTAACGGTAGTGGGGACGCGGGTGTAGGTTGCGGACTTGAATTCGTAACCTGCGCCGAGCGAGTTATATTCGCTTGCAATGGTATTTTCAAAAGCAAATCTGCCGTTTAAGTCAACGTCGGTGGACGAAACGTCTGAAACGTAAACGTTATCTATATAAACGGTGCCTTTGCTGTTTTTAGACCCGTCGCGCGTGCCGTTCCATATTTCAACGCGGTAGTCGATGTCTTTGTTACCGGTCGCAACGTAGAAGGAAAGGGTGATGAACCCGTCTTCCGACGCGCTTACGTTTTTGGTATCTTTATTGGCGGTAGCTTTTAATTCGTAAAGCACCCCGTCGTTATCTTTAAGGGATAAAACGCCGTAACGCTTGTCGGTGTAATCGTAATCGGTGCCGGTTAAGTAAACGTTTGCAACCGCTTCGCCGTAAACTTTAAGTTTAACGGTTATAAGGGTGTACGAGTTAGCGGACAAGGTTGCCTTAGTCGTTATGAACGCGGAAGACAACGCTTCTTTGTTGCTGAGTACTAACGCCTGCGCGTACTTATTGTAAGCGTTGGTGTTAAGGTTATAGGTTTTAAGCGTTTCGAGCTTATCGAGGTTTTCGATTTCGACGCCGCTTTTGCCGTATTTGCCGCTTTCGATATACTTGCTGTTGATAACGCCGTGCACGACTTTATCGGATATATCGGCGTCGTTTTGTTTAAGCGACTTAAAGGTGAATCCGTTTACGGAGGTGGTGGGTCTGTTGGGGATAACCGCAAGTTGGCTACTGTCGGCGGTTAAGTTATAGCTGTCGTCTTTATCGTCTTCCGTCTCGTCGTCGGAGAAAGAAGAGTACCTGCCGAGCAAGGTGTTTTTAACGGATTCGCTCGAAGAGATGAAGCCGTTATACTTTTCTTCCGTCCACCTCATGTGAGTTTCGTCCGGGTCGGTAGTGGTGCCTAATTCGGTAAAGTCCGTTACGAGCGCATAGCCGGAAGGAAGTTCAAAGTCGGGGTAAACCGTTTTGCTTGCTTTATCGATTCCGAAGGTGAAGGAAAAGTTAAAGGTTATATCGTCGGTAGTGGGGTTGCTGAACAATACGACGTATTTAGTCCAGTCGCCGTAGGTGCCGTTTTCGACTTCGTAAACCTTTATATTGCTGAATACGGAAACGGCGTCTTTATCGAGGTCGCCGTTTTCGCTGCTCGTTGCGTTCGCGTAACTTAATTCTTTATACTTAACGTTCAAGCCGTAGGTCGATTTGTTGGAAACTTTAACTTTCGTAAGGAAAGAATAAGCTACGTATTTGCCTGCGCCAAGGGTTAACTGTTTGCTCGTTGCGGTTGCGGACGAAGCGGTCTTAAAGTCGAAGTACATAACTTTTTTATCGTTAAGCGCATAGCCTTCGTCTTTGACAGCCGTTTTAACGTCTTCGGACACGTCGCCGTCGGCAACTATTTCGCTTGCCTTTTTGTAGCCGATTTTATTGTTGCCTTCGATATTGACGACCAAGTTTTTAGGGTCTTTAAAGAATTCGTTATTGGTTATAAGGTCGGTCTGGTTAATCGCGGAAACGCTTAAATTATCTTCGAGGCTAACCTGATATTTAAATTCGGAATATTTCGCTTTCGCCGTTTCTTCGTCTTTATATTCCGCGGCTTCGCCGTTAGATACGCACGTACCGATAGGTTGATCTAAATTGATTGCCTCGCTTAAACTATCGTCGTATTCTTTTTTGGTTATTTCTTTAAATTCGGCGTTATCGAAGTATGCAAAACCTTCAACGTAACCCGCTTTAAGCGAGCCGTTGCCTTCGCCTAAGCCGAGCGTAAGTTTAACGGTTGCGTTGTTTAAGTTGCTGCCGTGAATATAGAAAGTGAATTTAGCCCATTTGCCGTCGGTGTTTACGTTTTTGACCGTGATGGGGTCAAGGGTTTTGCTTCCGACAGTCGGCTCAAGCGAAACGTACGCGCCCTTCGTTGCGTCCTTAATTTCGGTTTTAACCCAGACGGATATAAGCCCGTACTTTTCAAAAGATACGGTTACCGACGACGAAGAAGTAACTTTCTGCGCCGTGCCGCCCGTAACGTTGTTGTTCAAAAGCAAAACTTTGCTGCCCGCAACGTTGGGGTTTACGCGCTTTGCTTCGTCGTCTTTATCATAGTCGTTTTTAACAAGACCGTAATAGTAGGGCGTGCGGGGGTTGATAGTCGTTTCGCCGTCAACAGGTTTAACGTCCGCGGAAAGAGAATTATACTTATCGTCCGTAGTGTCGATAATACCGGATGCTTTCGACGACGGAGCGGAGTTAACGCTTCTGCCGTAAGAACGCGTCCAGTTAATCGAAGAAAGGTACGGATAACTCGTCTTATCGTCGGTTTTAAACTCGAAGTCGCCGTTTAAAATGCCTTGATAGTCGGTTACGGTCGTAGTTTCTTCGGTCGAGTCGTTCCCGGTATCGGTACTGCCGTTATTGTCGTCGGTCTTCTTCGTGCAGGCGACGGCAAGCGTCAGCGTGAACGTAAGCATAACGACGAATAAAACGAGCATAAGTTTTTTAAGTTTTGCAGTAGTCGTTTTGAACATAAGCCACCTTAAAATTTTTTGCCCTTAAAAGGGCTGTCGTTAGCGCCCGTTTACGGGCGCGCGCTATAATAATTTAATTTATAACGTAATACAAGCAATATTATACAATATAAACCCGCAAATTGCAATACTAACGAGCGATTTTAAACGGAATTTTTTTGTAACTTTTTAAAATTTTGCTTGCGTTTCATACTCTTTCGTTTAAATTTCGCCGTTTTGCAGAAACTTTTTGTATGTTCAAGGCAAAAAGCGAAAATTCGGGGGTTTTAAAAACCCTTATCGGTTACGATATGCCCAAAAGCAAGAAAAAACTAATGTTTTTAACCGGGGTTATAACCGGGTTTTTGAACGGGCTTTTCGGCGGGGGCGGCGGAATGATTGCCGTACCCGCGTTTATAACGCTTATCGGGTTGGAGCCCAAAAAAGCGCACGCGACGGCAATCGCGCTTATTTTGCCGATAACTTTAATTTCGGCGGCGGTTTATATTTTTAAAGGTTATTTCAACTTGTCGCTCGACCTTCCGGTTACGGTGGGCGTGGTTGTCGGCGGAATTATAGGCGCGCTTTTGCTCAAAAAAATAAGCAACGGGTTTTTAATTAAACTGTTTGCCGCGGTTATGCTTGCGGCGGGTGTTAAACTGCTGTTTTTTTAGTCTGTGGCGGGGTAAAATAAACTTTGTTTTTTTGCGCTGTTGAGTTTACGAGGCGGTGATTAAATATGTTAAAAGGTAATTTTTTATTGTATGCGCTGTCGGGTGCGATAGCGGGGGTTTTAGGCGGAATGGGTATGGGCGGCGGCACCGCGCTGGTGCCGATTTTAACCATAGTTTTTTCGGTGCCGCAGCACCTTTGTCAGGCGGTCAATTTAATATCCTTCGTGCCGATGGCGGTGGTTGCGCTCGTCATACACTTTAAAAATAAAATGGTAGAGCTAAAGGGGCTTTTTTACGCGGTTATACCCGCCGCGTTTACGGCGGTTACGGGCGGAATGATTTCGGCTAATTTAAGCGGGGACGCGCTTAAAAAATCGTTCGGAGCCTTTTTAATCGTTTTATCGGCAGTGCAGTTTTTTGCGGATAAATTGCAAAAAAAGGCAAAAACCCCCTGATTTTAAATAAAATAAAAATTTTTTGTCGTTTTTTTTCAAATGCCTATTGAAAATTTTAAGATTGTGTTGTATACTATCACTAAGTTTTATAATTGAGTAATTCCGCATATTTTTAGGTTTTGGCGGATGAATTAGGAGTTGTTACTTTGGAAAAGATAGGTATTATTGATTTAGGCTCGAATACTGCAAGGCTCGTTATCGTACAGATGCTCGGAGAGGGGCATTTCGTCGTCGTTGACCAGCTGAAAGAAGGCGTAAGGCTCGGCAAAGATATGGAGCGCGACGGGTTTTTAAAATCTCAGCGCATTGCCGAAACGATTAAAACCCTTAAAATGTTTCGCAAACTTTGCGACGCTTACGAAGTCGAGCGCATTATCGCCGTCGCTACGGCGGCGGTTCGTCGTGCCAAAAACCAGAGGTCTTTTCTTGACGAAGTGGTCGCGAATACCGGCATAAAACTTAAAGTTCTTTCCGCCGAAGAAGAAGCTACTTACGTTTATCGCGGCGTTATCAACACGATGGACGTTCCGAAAGGGCTTATTCTCGAAATCGGCGGCGGCAGCTCTAAAATCATATATTATAACAGAAGGAATTTATTGAATTTTGAAACCCTTCCTTTCGGCGCGGTCACCCTTACCGACCTTTTCGGCGGGGAAGACGTTTCGCAGGAAGAGCAGGCCCGGAAAATCGAAGAATTTATAACCGAGCAGCTTTCGCATATCGAATGGCTTAAACAAATCGATCCCGAAACGCAGATGATAGGCTGCGGCGGGTCTTTCAGAAATCTTTGCAAAATAGTGAAGATGAAGAAGAAATGCCCCCTTCCGCTTATCCATAATTACGACGTTAAGGTGGGCGAGTTCGAGGAAGTTTACGAAATGTTAAAGACGGTAGCCCTCGACAAAAAGAAGAGAATCAAGGGCGTTTCGAGCGAACGCGCGGACCTTTTGCCGTCGGCGTTTGCCGTTATGCACGCTTTTATGAAGTCGCTTAACTTCGAAGACGTGCTTATATCCTCATGCGGGTTAAGGGAAGGCATAATGTTCAACTACGCCGTACCCCTCACGATCGAAAAGCCTATCGTCGACGTTTTGACGTACAGTTTGCAAACGCTCGGCAGATACTACGGTTGCAACGAACGCCACAGCGAACAGGTCGTAAGCTTGTCCGTTCAACTCTTTAAGCAGTTAAGGGTGCTTCATAAGTTCCCCCGTCAGAGCCTTAAAGTATTAAAAGTGGCGGCGTATCTTCACGACGCAGGCACCCGCATTAAATATTACGATTATCAGAAACACAGCGGCTACATTCTTTTGAATTCGAGCTTGTACGGCATTACCCAGCGCGAAATAGTGCTTGCCGCGCTCGTGGTAGCGAATTATAAAAACGACGATTTTGCGCTCAGCGACCTTATCAAGTATAAAGAATTCATCACCGAAGAGGATGTTGACGTTATAAGAAAGCTCGGCATAATGCTACGCATAGCGGAAAGTTTGGACAGGAGCATGGCGAACACCGTCACTTCTATAAATTGCGACGTTTTGGGTGACAGCGTTATTATGAAGACGGAAGTTTATAACGACGCGACCTTGGAAATCAAGAACGCGCTTACCGCGCAGAACGACTTTAAGCGCATCTTTAAAAAGAACCTTGAAATTTTGTAATAATAGGGCGTTGCGCTCTTTGTAACTACTTACCGTAAAGGCGGATTTCAGGCAGATTTCGGTGGCAGTAAGGGCGCAAGCACCTAAAAACGAAAGCGTTTTTTAAAACGCTTTTTTGTTTGCTTTTTATTAGTTGCCTATAAAAAGGTGATAAACGGGCAAGCGGTTAATATATTTTTAGTATGGAATTAATCGACGGGATAAAAAAAATAAATATTTTTTCGCTTGCGGCGGCGTATGCGGGCTGTTTTATAGGCGCGGGGTTTTTATCGGGCAACGAACTTTGGCAGTTTTTCGGGAGTTTCGGAAGGCTCGGGCTTTTGGGGCTCGTCTTAGCGATAGTTTTTCAGGCGGGGATAGGTTACGCGGTGGTAAAGTGCGCGGCGGTTAAAAAAACCGACAGGTTCGACGCGCTTATAAGCCCTAACGACAATAAGGTTATTGCAAATATTTATTCCGTGTTTTTGTCCGCGTTCGTGTTTTTGATAGTAACGGTTATGTTTGCGGGGGCGGCTTCGCTTTTAAAAAGCGCGTTCGGGCTTAATAAAGCGATAGGCGGGGCGATTTTTGCCGCCGTGGTCGCGGCGTTTTCTCTTTCGGGGCTTAAAGGTGTGGTTAAATTCTTTTCGGTGAGCGTGCCGATGCTCGTTGTCACTGCAATGCTTATTTGCGTGCTTGCGCTTAAAAAATACGGGTACCCCGAAATAAGCGGGGCGGCGGTCACGGGCAAAACGGCGGTTTTGCCGAACTTTTTTGTAAGCGCGCTTCTGTTTTCGTCTTATAACGTTTTTTGCGCGCTGCCCGTTATCACCCCGATAGGGGGCAGGGTGGAAGATAAAAACGTTGCGCTCGGCGGGGTTTTGCTCGGAAGCGTCGCGCTTATAGTAATCGCTTTTGCCGTGCTTATGCCTTTGTACGCAAACAGCGGCTTTGCCGCGTATGATTTGCCCCTTTTAGACTTATCTAAAACGATAGGGCTGCCCATATATTATTTTTACGCCGCGCTACTAATCGTGGGGATATTCGGCACGTCCGTTTCGTCGCTCGCGTCTTTAATTGATTTTTGCGGCAAAAAAATAGCTTTTGTTGAAAGTAAGAAAAAGTTCTTTTATCTGCCCGTTGCAGGTTTAGCTTACGCGTTGAGTCTGGTCGGGATAAACGACCTTATAGCCGTCGGATATCCTGTTTGCGGATATGTCGGAATGACGGCGGAAATACTTATAGTCGTCAATTTGATTATCGAAGTCCGCCGCAAAAAAGCGGGAGGAGCAAAATAACGACTTTACAAAATAAGACATAACGCAAAAACAAAAATTAAGCCCTTGCCGAAGGCGTTCGGCAAGGGCGATTTTTAATGTTATCAAACTATACGGCGGTTTTTGCGCTTTCTAAGTCGTTGAAACTATTCAACGCAAAAACTAAAACGAAGTTTTCGCGTCGAAAATTTTGTTGCATATTGCGGATGCGAAATCTTGTTCGTGGCTGACTAAAATAATCGCGCCCTCGTACTCGATAAGCGCCTTTTTCAAGGCTTCTTTCGCGCGGACGTCAAGGTGGTTCGTCGGTTCGTCCAGAATTAAAATGTTGGAACTTATGTTGGATAAAACCGCAAGTTTTGCGCGGACCTGCTCGCCGCCGCTCATGGTGTTTAAGGGCTTAGTGGCAAGGTCTCCTATAAGCCCCACGCGCGCTAAACGCGAACGCTGTTCTTTAACGCCCTCTTTAGGGAAGTTTTCGTTATAATACTGCATTGCGTTCATGTTCGGGTTATCGAATTCGAGTTCTTGCTGAAGGTATGATATTTTTGTTGCTATATGGAAGCGGAAAGTTCCTTTAAGCGCGGGTATTTTCCTTAAAAGGGTTTTAATTAGGGTCGTTTTGCCGACGCCGTTCGTGCCGCGCACCCAAAGCTTGTCGGTGCTTGTCAGGTGGAACGATATGGGCGGGATAAGGGTTTTGGTGTAGCCTACTTCCAAATTTTCGACGATCAGAAAGTCTTTACTGTTGACGGGGGTGTATGGGAAGGAAAAAGTCGCCTCGTAAAAAGTTACGGGTTTTTGCATAACCTCGATGCGGTCAAGCATTTTTTTGCGCGAGTTAGCCATGCCCGCCGTCGCCGCGCGCGCCTTGTTTTTTTCGATATATTCCTTCATTTTTTTAATTTCGGCTTGCTGGCGGTTATAATCGTCTTCATACTGCTTGGCGTTCATTTCGCGCTGGGCGTAAAATTCGGTGTAGTTGCCGCTGTACTTTTTGATTTGTCCGTTCTCGATGTTTATAATAAACTTGCAAACGGAGTCTAAAAAAGCTGTGTCGTGCGATATGACGAGGAAGGTTTTTTTGTAACCGTTAAGGTACTTTTTAAGCCAATCTATATGTTCTATATCCAAAAAGTTGGTAGGTTCGTCAAGGAGCATAACGTCGGGCTCTTCGAGCAAAAGTTTAGAGAGCATTATCTTAGCGCGCTCGCCGCCCGAAAGGTTTTTAATGAGCGAGTCGTAACCGAAGTTGTTTACGCCTAAGCCGCCCGCAACGCGCTTAACGGTGCTGTCTATATCGTAAAAGCCCGAATCGTTAAGCATATCCTGATACTTAGACGACTTTTCGATAAGCTTCATCATTTCGTCGTCGCTTGCGCAAGACGCCATATCGGCGTAAATTTGTTCGAGTTTTTCGTTCACTTCGTATAAATAGTCGAAAGCGTGGCGAAGATATTCCATAACCGTTTCGCTTCTATCGATATCGGCGTGCTGGTCAAGATACCCGAAGCGCAAATTTTTTTGGCGCAAAATAAGCCCGTCGTCCTGAACGAGCTTCCCCGCGATTATGTTTACGAAGGTCGTTTTGCCCGCGCCGTTTAAGCCGACGACGCCTATATGTTCCCCCGCGGAAACGGTTAAATTCGCGTGCTCGAACAAATTCCTGTCGTCATAGCGGTGGGTTAAGTTTTTAATTTCTAATATGCTCATATGTATTTATTTTAAATAATTATCGAAATTTAGTCAAGTTGCGGCGCGCCGCGAATAAAAATAACGAGATATTGTTGTAAAAAACGGCGGGATATGGTACAATTTAAATATGAAAAAGTACAGATTTAAATTTTCAACCGTTTATATTATATTGTTCATTGCGGGCATGTGTTTATCGGTGCTTGCCGCAACGCTTAACGTTATCAGGCTTGTAAGGGAACTAAAGTCTGAAATAGCCATAACTTTTTACGGATACTTTGCTTACGGAATGATTTTCATTTTAGCGGCGGCGTTTATAACGCTTGCAACAGCCGCGCTCATATCGTCTTACTATAGGGTGGGGGACGACGCCGTTATTTTAAGGTGGGGCTTTATATCCAACAAAATAAAGTTTTCCGAAATTTTGAAAATAACCTGCGTGCCCGATAAAAAACGCCTTGAACTTTCGCTTAAAGACGATACGTTTTTTGCAATCGTTATAAAAGACGTGTGGTTTGACGACTTCGTTACCGAGTTAAAAGAAAAACTCCCGAAAATCCCCTATATAGAAGCGTCTTCAAATAGCGGTGAAGATAAAAACGCTTAAACAAAGCAAAAATCGACTTAAAATCTTAAATTTTACGCGCTGCATAGTCTTTTGCGGCGCGTTTTTTCGCGCCGTTTTTAACGCTTGTTTATGCACTCAAAATCGGCGAGCGTTAAGCGACGAAAAAAATTTTAAATTTTGTCGAAAAATATGCGTTAAACGTTTGACATAAAGGGGGCGCATGAATATAATTTATCGTGTTTAGTAATTCTAAACAAAAAGTTTACAACATTTACTAACATTAAACTTTAAGTTTAGTAAATCTAATCGCCCGATAAAAAACGCGGGCAAATTCCCTTATAAAAAAGTCCTTATATAAAGGGCGGAAGGCAGAATATGGTTATAGGCGATAAAATTAAAGAGTTAAGGCTTCAATGCGACTTAACGCAGGAAGAGCTTGCCGCAAGGTGCGAACTCAGCAAAGGCTACATTTCGCAACTTGAAAACGATTTGACAAGCCCGTCGATAGCGACGCTTATCGACATATTGTCGGCTCTCGGCACCACGCTTAAAGACTTTTTTGCGGAAGAAGAAGAGCGGAAAGTGGTTTTCGGCGAAAACGACTTTTTCGAGAAGAAAGAAGACGGCATTATAACCGATTGGCTCGTTCCGAACGCGCAAAAAAACGTAATGGAGCCGATGCTTATAGAGTTAAGCCCCAACACGGCGACGGAAGAAGACGTTCCGCACGAGGGCGAGGAGTTCGGCTACGTTTTAGAGGGCGAAATAAGGATACATTTAGGCAAGAAAAAGTACGTGTGCAAAAAGGGCGAAAGTTTTTACTTTGTCGCCGATAAAGCGCACTATATAATAAACGTTACGAAAACCGCGGCGAAATTTTTATGGATATCGTCGCCGCCGACGTTTTAAACATCAACCGATAAAGGAGAGATATTATGGGCATAGAATACGATAAAATTTACACCGACCAAAAAATTATTGAAATCAAGGGCGTTTCTAAAGAATATGACGAAACGGCGGCGGTAGATAACGTTGACTTATATATAAGAAAGGGCGAATTCGTCACCCTTTTAGGTCCTTCGGGCTGCGGCAAAACGACCACGCTCAGAATGATTGCGGGGTTCGAGCTTCCGACAACCGGCGAAATTTTGCTGAACGGCAAAGATATAACGAATTTGC
>CAKQMM010000021.1 GCA_934254755.1 uncultured Clostridia bacterium | reverse complement strand
GTCATGAACCCGTGCGATCACCCGCACGGCGGCGGCGAAGGTAAAGCACCCGTCGGCAGACCCGGTCCTCAGACTCCGTGGGGCAAGCCCGCACTCGGTTATAAGACCAGAAAGAAGAAGAACAGAACCGACAAGTTCATTCTTAAGAGAGTAAACTAATATAGGAGAATAGACAATGAGCAGAAGTGTTAAAAAAGGACCTTACGTTCAAGAAAGTTTGCTTAAAAAAGTAGAAGCTCTTAACGCTGAAAACAAGAAACAGGTTTTAAAAACTTGGTCGAGAGCGTCTACCATATTCCCCCAAATGGTCGGTCACACGATAGCCGTACACGACGGAAGAAAACACGTTCCCGTTTACATAACGGAAGATATGGTCGGTTGCAAACTCGGCGAGTTCGCTCCCACCAGAACCTTCAAGGGACATGCCGGATCGAAGACTTCGGCTGACAAGTAGGAGGAAGGATAAATGGCTAAAAATATGAAATTAAAGGCTCAACGCATTGAAGAGAATAAAGATAAAAGAGCGAAAGCAGTAGCGAAATTTATCAGAATTTCTCCGTTCAAAGTAAGAGTCGTACTCGATAACATCAGGGGCAAGAGCGTCAACGACGCCGTCGCTATCCTTGAAAACACCGGCAAAGCGGGCGCGTTGCCCGTTAAAAAGGTGGTTTTAAGCGCGGCAGCTAACGCTGAACACAACCTCGGCATGAATAAAGACGATTTGTATATCGCAGCGTGCTACGCCGACCAAGGTCCTACTCTTAAGAGGATGAGACCCATGGCTCACGGCAGAGGGTTCAGAATTTTAAAACGCACCAGCCACATCACCGTCGTTTTAGACGTAATGGGAAGATAGGAGGAAGTTATGGGTCAGAAAGTTAATCCGCACGGACTTAGAGTAGGCGTTATAAAAGATTGGGATACTCAGTGGTATGCCGACAAAAAAGCGTTCTCTTTAAACCTTAAAGAAGATTACGAACTTAGAAAATTCATCAAAAATCAATACTTCCAAGCCGCTATCTCTTCCATCAGAATAGAAAGAGCCGCAAACAAAATCGCGGTTACGGTTTTCACCGCAAGACCGGGCGTTTTAATCGGTAAAGCGGGCGCGGAAATCGAAGTAATGAAAAACAGCCTTGCGAAAATCGCTAAAGGCAAACAGATAGCCGTAAACATCGTGGAAGTTAAAAAGCCCGATTGCGACGCTCAGCTTATCGCCGAAAGCGTAGCCGCTCAACTTGAAAAGCGCGCGTCTTTCAGAAGAAGCATGAAGCAAGCGATCTCCCGCGCGACCAGACTTGGCGTAAAAGGTATCAAGATTATGGTAAGCGGCAGGCTTGACGGCGCCGAAATAGCGCGTTGCGAACAGTACCACGAAGGTTCCATTCCCCTTCAGACTTTGCGTGCCGATATAGACTACGGCTTTGCGGAAGCTCACACCACTTTCGGTATCATCGGTATCAAAGTTTGGGTTTACAAGGGTGAAGTACTCGGCGGAGCAAAAAAAGTTAGCGAAGGAGGCGAAGCTTAATTATGTTGATGCCTAAAAGAGTTAAAAGAAGAAGAGTTCACCGCGGCAGAATGACCGGTAAGGCAAACAAGGGCAACCGTTTGGCTTACGGCACCTACGGCTTAGTTGCTATGGAACCCGCATGGATTACTTCCAATCAGATAGAAGCGGCGCGTGTCGCAATGACGAGATTTATTAAGCGCGGCGGCAAGGTTTGGATAGATATATTCCCCCACAAACCCATAACGAAAAAACCCGCTGAAACCCGTATGGGTTCCGGTAAAGGTTCCGTTGAATACTGGGTTGCGGTGGTTAAACCGGGCAGAGTATTGTTTGAAATGGAAGGCGTAGCGGAAGCGGACGCAAGAGAAGCTATGCGCCTTGCAGGTCACAAACTTCCTATCAAAACGAAGTTTATGAAAAAAGAAATTCCACAAGAAGGCGGTGAAGGTTAATGAAAGCGAAAGAAATTAAAGAGATGACTAACGACGAGTTGGTCGCTAAACTCGCTCAACTTAAAGAAGAATTGTTTAACCTTCGTTTCCGTCACGCGACGGGTCAGCTTGAAAATCCTAACGTATTAAACGGCGTTAAAAAGGATATCGCAAGAGTTAAGACCGTTCTTCGCGAGAGAGAAATTAAGGCGTAACGGAGGATATTATGGAAAGAAATTTAAGAAAAGAAAGAGTCGGCATAGTCGTATCCGATAAAATGGATAAAACCGTTGTTGTCGAAGTATCCGACAAGGCTAAACATCCTCTTTACAAAAAGACCATAACCAAGACCGTTAAGTACAAAGCGCACGACGAAAACAACGAGTGCGGCGTAGGCGATACGGTAAGAATAACCGAAACGAGAAAACTTTCCAAGACTAAAAACTGGAGAGTTTCCGAAATAGTCGAAAAGGCGAAGTAATAAGGAGGGTAACTATTTATGATTCAACCACAAACGAGATTAAAGGTTGCCGATAACTCCGGCGCCAAAGAGATTATGTGCATAAGAGTGCTCGGCGGTTCGTTCAGAAAATGCGGAAACATCGGCGACGTTATCGTTGCCAGCGTTAAAACCGCAACCCCCGGCGGCGCGGTTAAGAAAGGCGACGTTGTTAAAGCCGTTATCGTAAGAAGCGTTAAAGGTTTAAGAAGACCCGACGGCACGCACATCAGATTCGACGAAAACGCGGCGGTTATCATCGACAACCAGAAACAACCCAGAGGAACCCGTATTTTCGGGCCCGTAGCAAGAGAACTTCGCGACAAAGATTACATGAAGATTATATCTCTTGCGCCGGAAGTGCTGTAAGGAGAACGATATGAAAGTTAAAAAGAATGACACCGTTGTCGTTTTAACGGGTAAGGACGTCAAAAAAACCGGTAAAGTGCTCATGGCTATGCCTAAGAGCAACAAAATCGTAGTAGAAGGCGTCAACGTTCAGGAAAAAAATCACAAAGCGCGTTCCGCTCAGGATACGAGCAGCAAAATCAAACGCGAAGGTCCTATCGACGCTTCCAATGTTTTGGTTATCTGCCCCAAGTGCGGCAAAGCGACGAGAGTCGGACACAAGATTGTTGACGACAAAAAGGTCAGAATTTGCAAAAAGTGCGGCGAATCGCTCGACGTAAAAGTCGTTGCGGACGCAAAAGCGGCTAAAAAGCCCGCTGCTAAAAAAGCAACCAAAAAGGCTGCCGTTAAAGACGAAGCAGTAAAAGAAGCACCGGTAGCAGAAGAGACCAAAACCGCTAAAAAAGCGACTAAGACTACTAAAACCACCGCTAAAAAAGAAGTAGCGGAAGGCGAAAAAGAAGTTAAAAAGGCTTCAACGAGAAAAAAGACCGCTAAAACCGAAGAAAAGGACGCGGAATAAACTCGAACATAATAAATTAGGAGAATAATTATGGCAGAAAAGACTCAGGTTGCTAAGGTAACTGCAACCGATTCGGCTTGTAGAGTAAGAGACGACTACAAACAAAACGTAGTTCCGTACCTTATGAAGCACTTTAACTATACTAACGTCAACGAAGTTCCCAAGCTCGTAAAAATTACGATTAACGGCGGCTTAGGCGACGTTAAAGATAACGCAAAAAGCGTACAGCAGGTAGAAAAAGAACTTGCCCTTATCGCAGGTCAGAAACCGATTCTTACGAAAGCTAAAAAATCGGTCGCTAACTTCAAGGTAAGAGAAGGAATGAACGTAGGTATAAAAGTTACCCTTCGCGGCGACAGAATGTATCAGTTCTTCGATAAGTTCGTATCTATCGCCCTTCCGCGCGTAAGAGACTTCAAGGGTGTTCCCAATAAGTCTTTCGACGGCAGAGGCAACTATGCAATGGGTATTAAAGAACAACTTATCTTCCCCGAAATTCAGTACGACCAGGTCGAAAAAATCAGGGGCTTCGATATTTGTTTCGTAACCACGGCTAAAACCGATGAAGAAGCGTACGAATTACTCAAAGCGTTGGGTATGCCGTTCAAGGCTAATTAAGGAGGACGATCATGGCAAAAAAAGCAATGATAAATAAACAACAAAAACCCGCCAAGTTCTCTACGAGAGCTTATACGAGATGCAGCATTTGCGGTCGTCCGCACGCTGTTCTTCGTAAGTACGGTGTTTGTCGTATATGTTTCAGAAATTTAGCGTACAAGGGTCAGATACCCGGCGTTAAAAAGGCAAGTTGGTAAAGGAGGTATAAGGTAATGACGGATCCAATAGCAGATATGCTCACTCGTATCAGGAACGCGCTCGTAGCTAAGCACGAGCAAGTAGAAGTGCCTGCTTCCAACGTTAAAAAAGAAATCGCAAAAATCTTACTTCAAGAAGGTTATATCAACGGATACGAAGTAGTTGAAGAAGGCGTTCAAGGCAAAATCGTTATAGCTTTAAAATTCGGCCCGAACGGCGAAAAAGTTATTAACGGTCTTAAAAGAATTTCTAAACCCGGTCTTCGTATTTACGCCGGTCACGACGAACTTCCGAAGGTTTTGGGCGGTTTAGGTATCGCGATCATTTCTACCCCCAAGGGTATTATGACCGATAAAGAAGCAAGAAAGCAAGGCCACGGCGGCGAAGTGCTTGCTTACGTTTGGTAATAGGGGGTAAGGCTTAATATGTCAAGAATAGGTAGAGCTCCCGTTAAATTAGCAAACGGAGTAGAAGTTAAGGCTGAAAACGGCGTTATAACCGTTAAAGGTCCTTTAGGCACTCTTACGCAGGACTACGACGCAAGCGTTATCGGCGTTAAAGTCGAAAACGGCGAAGTGTTAGTAACCCGCGCAAACGAAGAAAACGCAACCAAGGCAAAACACGGCTTATACAGAGCCCTTATACACAACATGGTGGTAGGCGTAACCAACGGTTACCAGAAAACCTTAGTCGTAAACGGCGTAGGTTGGAAAGTCGCCATGAACGGTAAAGACGTAACGATGTCCATCGGGTTTTCTCACCCCGTTGAATTCAAGGCTGTCGAAGGCATAACGCTTTCCTGCCCGTCCGCAACCGAAATTACGGTTAAGGGTATCAGTAAAGAACTTGTCGGCGAAGAAGCCGCTAAGATCAGAGCCATCAGAAAGCCCGAACCTTACCACGGATACGGTATTCGTTACAGCGACGAAGTTATCGAACGTAAGGAAGGCAAGACTGCGGGTAAGTAAGGAGTAAACTGATATGATATCTAAAATCGATAAAAATAAAGACAGATTGAAAAGACACGAGAGAGTCCGTAACAAGGTAAGCGGCACCGCCGCTCGTCCGAGACTCTCGGTTTACAGAAGTCTTAATCACATCTATGCGCAAATCATCGACGACGTAGCGGGTAAAACTCTTGCTTCCTGCTCCACGTTGGATAAAAAAGTTGCCGAAACGGTTAAAGACGCTTCCAAACAGGAAGCCGCTAAAATCGTCGGTCAAGAACTCGCTAAACGCGCGCTCGCCGCAAAAATCGAAGAAGTCGTGTTCGACAGAGGCGGATATATTTACACGGGTCGCGTAAAAAGTTTAGCGGACGGCGCGAGAGAAGCCGGACTTAAATTTTAACAGGAGGAGCGAGTATGGCTAGAGAAAACAGATCTCCGAGAAGACAAGAAGAAAAAGACGGTCTTTGCAAAAAACTTATCGCGGTGAACCGTGTTACGAAAGTCGTAAAAGGCGGTAGAAAGATGCGCTTTGCGGCGCTCGTCGTCGTAGGTGACGAACACGGCAAAATCGGTTGCGGTATGGGTAAAGCCAACGAAGTTCCCGAAGCGATAGATAAAGCGAGCGCGCAGGCTAAAAAGAACATGCGCAAAGTTGCCTTGGTAGGCACCACTATCTCGCACGAAACTATCGGTAAGTTCGGTAGAGGTTCGATAGTAATGCTTCCCGCCGAGGAAGGTACCGGCGTTATCGCGGGAGGTCCCGTTCGTGCGGTAATGGAAGCGGTCGGCATTAAAGACATAAGAACCAAATCTCACGGAACCACCAACCCCATCAACATGGTTAAGGCTGCCCTTGAAGGACTTTACGGTCTTAAATCGGTTGAAGAAGTTGCCGCTCTTCGCGGTAAAACGGTTGAAGAGATACAAGGTTAAGGAGGTAGAAAATGATTAAAGTTACTCTTATCAAAAGCACTATCTCTTGCAGTAAAGACCAAAAAGGCACCGTCGCGGCTTTGGGACTTCACAAAATAGGTCAATCCAAAGAATTCAAAGACTCTGCCACTTTACAAGGACAACTTAAAGTTGTATCTCACCTTGTTAAGGTAGAAAACGTTTAAGAGGTTTAAGTATGAGAATAGAAAATTTAAGCCCCGCCGAAGGCAGCAGAAAATCGGCAAAAAGACTTGGCCGCGGTATCGGTTCGGGTCTTGGTAAGACCAGCGGTAAAGGCCACAAAGGTCAATGGGCAAGAAGCGGCGGCGGCGTAAGACCCGGCTTTGAAGGCGGTCAGATGCCCCTCACCCGCAGAGTACCCAAACGCGGCTTTAACAATCACTTTAAAAAGGTTTACGCAACCGTCAATCTTTCCCGTTTAGCGGGCTTCGAGAGCGGCGCGGTCGTAGATTTTGAAACCCTTTACATGGCAGGTCTTATCAAAGAAGTTAAGAACGCCGTAGGACTTAAAGTACTTGGTACCGGCGAAATCAAAGTTCCTTTGACGGTTAAAGCGTCGAAATTCTCGGCGTCCGCAAAAGAAGCGATTGAAAAAGTCGGCGGAACTTGCGAAGAAGTTTAATCGACTTTTTCGACAAGCGGAGGTAGACAATGTTTGAAACGTTAGTAAAGGCGTTTAAGATAAAAGAAATCCGTGTAAAAATATGGTACACTTTGTTGTTCCTTTTGATATACAGATTAGGTTGTTATATTCCCGTACCCGGCATCGGCAGCGAACTTATCACCGCCGATACCTTAGCGGGCGACAACGTAACTTATCTTAACATAATGAACATGATGACGGGCGGTTCGCTTCAAAACGGCACGCTGTTTGCGATGGGTATCGGTCCGTACATCAACGCGTCGATTATTATCCAACTGCTTGCCGTTGCGATTCCGGCGCTTGAAAGGCTTTCAAAGCAGGGCGAAGAAGGCAGAAAAAAGATATCGCAGTATACGCGCTACTTAACCATCGTCCTCGCCGTCGTTCAGGCAATCGGTCTTATCGTAAACTATAAAACGAACTTAACGGCTTCCGATAACGCAACCCCGCTCGCGAACATGTTGTTCGGACAGAAGTGGCTTGCTTACGCGGTCGTGGTGTTCTTCTATACGGCAGGTACGGTTATAACGATGTGGATAGGCGAAAGAATTACCGACTACGGTATTTCAAACGGCATCTCGCTTCTTATCTTTGCGGGTATTATAGCGACCGCCGGCCAGACCATTATACAAATGTTCAAAAACATCGGCGGAGATAACGGCTTAGTCAGCTTCTGGAAGCTTATAGCAATGCTCGTCGCGCTCATCGTGATTTTCACTTGCATAGTAACGGTTGAACTTGCCGAAAGGAAAATTCCCGTTCAGTACGCGAAAGTCGTAAGGGGCAACAAGATGTACGGCGGACAATCCACCGTCATCCCCATAAAGGTGAACAGCAACGGCGTGCTTCCGCTTATATTCGCGTTTTCGATTTTAAGTTTCCCCGAACTTATAATAACTTTATTTAAGTTAAACGCTACCGGCTTCGGTATTTGGTGGGGAACTTGGATGGGCAGCAACTCGTGGCTGTATATGGTGCTTTTAAGTTTACTTATCGTATTCTTTGCGTACTTCTATACTTCCATTCAGTTCAACCCCGACGATATCAGCAAGAGTATTCAGCAAAACGGCGGCTTTATTATGGGCATACGTCCCGGCAAGCCGACGGCGGAATATCTTAAAAAGATAAGCGGCAGAATTACGCTTTTCGGCGCGATTTTCTTAGCGCTTGTCGCGCTTATACCGTCGCTTATATTCAAAGCGATAGACGCATCGAGTTACGGCGCGTTTACCGCAACGGGTATGCTCATCGTCGTATCGGTCGCGCTTGAATTCAACACCGCGCTCGAATCGCAGATTATGATGAAGAACTACAAAGGATTTTTAAAGTAATATGAACGTTATTTTGCTCGGCGCGCCCGGCGCGGGCAAAGGAACGCAGGCGACCAAAATCGTCAACAAAACAGGCGTTCCGCACATCTCGACGGGCGACATATTCAGATATAACATTAAAAATCAAACTCCTATCGGCAAGGTCGCCAAATCTTATATAGATAAAGGCGAACTTGTGCCCGATAGCGTAACGGTCGAAATCGTTAAAGACAGACTTTCAAACGACGATTGCGTTAAAGGATATCTTTTAGACGGCTTTCCGAGAAACATTTATCAGGCTGAAGAACTCGATAAATTCTCGAACGTAGAAAAGGTTATCGACATCGAAGTTGATTTGTCCAAACTTTTAAAAAGAATTACGGGTCGCAGAGTTTGCGCCAAGTGCGGAGAGTCTTATCATATAGACTTTCTGAACGGCAAAACCACTTGCGATTTGTGCGGCGGCGAACTTATACAGCGCGCCGACGATAACGAAGCAACCGTTAAACAACGCCTTGACGTTTACGAAAAGCAAACCGCGCCGCTCGTAGAATACTACGAAAAAGCCGGCAAACTTATCCGTATCGACGGCGACAAATCCATCGACGAGGTTTTTGAAGAAATTTCTTCTAAATTAGGTTAATATGATTATCATCAAAACCGATAAAGAAATCGAAGCGATGAGAGAACCTTGTGCGATTGTCCGCGACGCTTTACTTCTTGCAGAAGAAAAGATAAAAGCGGGCATGACCACGATGGAACTCAACAACATTATCGAAGACTATATAGTGAAAAGCGGCGCAAAACCTTCGTTTAAAGGGCTTTACGGCTTCCCCGCGGCGAGTTGCATCTCTATAGACGAGCAAATCGTGCACGGGTTTCCGTCCGACAGGCGCATTAAAGAGGGCGAAATCGTTTCCGTGGATATAGGCGCGTTTAAAAACGGCTTCCACGGCGACGCTGCAAGAAGCTTATACGTCGGCGATATATCTCCCGAAAAAGCAAAACTCATACGCGTCACGCGCGAGTGTTTCTTTGAAGGGATTAAAGGCATTTGCATAGGAAGCGCGCTTGGCGACATCGGTAGTCAGGTTCAACGCCACGCAGAAGAAAACGGCTTTTCGGTCGTACGCGAAATGGTCGGTCACGGCGTAGGCAGGCATTTGCACGAAGACCCCAACGTTCCTAACTACGGCGTTGCGGGCACGGGCATAAGGCTCAAACGCAATATGACGATAGCAATCGAACCCATGATAAATATGGGCACGAAAGACGTGATACTCGAAGGCTGGAAATGCGAAACGAAGGACGGGCTTCCGTCGGCGCACTATGAAAACACCGTCGTAATCACCGACGACGGGGTGGAAATATTGACGCTTTAATGCAAATTAAAACTATATGCCAAAGCGCTGATGGAAAGCGTAAACTTTAAGCCTTAAGGAAGAAGCGGGCATATAACGATAAATGGGGTTATCCCCAAGGTTTATAAAAATAATGGAGGTACTATCGCGGTGTCGAAAAACGACGTTATCGAAGCCGAAGGCGTTATACTTGAAGCGTTGCCGAACGCAACGTTCAAGGTTAAACTTTCAAACGGATTTATAATAACGGCTTATATATCGGGCAAGCTCAGAATGAATTACATTAAAATCATTCCGGGCGACGGTGTTAAAATCGAAATGAGTCCGTACGATTTGACCAAAGGCAGAATAGTATGGCGCAGTAAAAACTGAGTTTTTATAAACAAAATAAAATCGGAGGAATTAAAAAATGAAAGTAAGACCATCAGTAAAACCTATGTGCGACAAATGCAGAGTCATTAAAAGAGAAGGCAAAGTTATGGTTATTTGCAGCAAAAACAAAAACCATAAACAAAGACAAGGTTAATTACTTCTTACAAAACCCAAAAAAAATCAAAAGGAAAGAATTTATTAAATTCGGAGGTTAAAAAAAATGGCTCGTATTGCCGGTGTAGATTTACCCAGAGAAAAGCGCGTTGAAATCGGTATCACTTATATTTATGGTATCGGTAGACCGACCGCTCAGAAAATTTTAAAAGAAACGGGAATAAATCCCGATACAAGAGTTAAAGACTTGACGGAAGAAGACGTATCTAAACTTCGTGAATATATCGACCACCACTTCAAAGTGGAAGGCGAACTTCGCGCAGACGTCAACTTAAGCATCAAAAGGCTTATGGAAATCGGCTGCTATCGCGGTTTGAGACACAGAAAAGGTCTTCCCGTAAGAGGTCAAAGCTCTAAGAGAAACGCGAGAACCAGAAAAGGTCCGCGTCGTACCGTCGCTAAAAAGAAAACGGCAAGCAAGTAATTGAAGGAGGTATAAAAAATGGCTGCAAACACAACTAGAAAAGGTCGTAAAGAAATTAAAAAAGTTGATAAAGGGCAAGTACATATTCAATCCTCTTTCAACAACACCATCGTAACCGTTACCGATATGAACGGTAACGCGATATCTCACTCGAGCGCAGGAAGCCTTGGTTACAGGGGTTCGAGAAAAAGCACTCCGTTCGCTGCTCAGCAAGCCGCTGAAGTTGCGGTTAAAGCCGCAATGGAACACGGTTTAAGAAGCGCGGAAGTGTACGTTAAAGGTCCCGGTCAAGGTAGAGAATCCGCAATCAGAGCGTTAGGCGTATGCGGAGTAGACGTAACTTTAATTCAAGACGTTTCCCCCATTCCCCACAACGGATGCCGTCCGCCGAAACGCCGCAGAGTATAATGGAGGTATAGAAAATGGCTAAATATACAGACGCAAAATGCCGTTTATGCAGAAGAGAAGGTTGCAAACTTTTCTTAAAAGGCGAAAAATGTTATAAAACTTCCTGCCCGTTTGAAAAAAGGCCGGTTGCTCCCGGACAACACGGCGCAGACAGAAAGAAAGTAAGCGAATACGGAATGCAGCTTCGCGAAAAGCAAAAGACCAAGAGAATTTACGGCGTGCTTGAAAAACAATTCCGCGGCTACTATGAAGAAGCCGACAGAATGAAAGGCATCACCGGTGAAAACATGCTTTCGCTTCTCGAAAGAAGGCTTGACAACGTCGTGTACAGATTAGGCTTCGCGCCGTCGCGTACCAC
>CAKQMM010000020.1 GCA_934254755.1 uncultured Clostridia bacterium | reverse complement strand
CTCTTCTTCCTTTTGGGCGTGGTCGGTAAGATACACCTTTTCAAACATAAACGCCCGTAAATCCGCCATGGCGTCCGCCACGTCTTTGCCCGTTTTAACCTGCGGTTTTCCTAAACTTTCGTTATAAACGGAAGTTATCATCGCGTTTATGCGCGCGCTGGTCGATACGCCTAAGACTTTAACCACGCTTTCAGGAAGCGCGCTTATCGAAATAAGCCCCGCGCGGATAGCGTCCTCCACGTCGTGGTTTAAGTAGGCGATTCTGTCCGCGATAGATACGGCTTGACCTTCCAAAGTTTTCGGGTGACCGCTCATTTTATGGTTTAAAATTCCGTCGCGAACCTCTGCCGTCAAATTTAAACCTTTAAGGTTGTTTTCAAGCACGTCCACAACCCTTAAAGACTGTTCGTTGTGCCGAAAACCTTTGCTTGAAAGTTTATCGAGGCACCTCTCGCCCGCGTGCCCGAAAGGGGTGTGTCCCAAATCGTGTCCGAGCGCGATTGCCTCCGTTAAGTCCTCGTTAAGCGATAAACTTCTCGATATCGAACGGGAAATTTGCGCTACGTCGAGCGTGTGGGTCAAACGGGTCATATAATGGTCGCCCTCGGGCGAGAAAAAGACCTGCGTTTTGTTTTTTAGCCTGATAAAGGCTTTGCTGTAAATGATTCTGTCCCTGTCGCGCTGGAATTCGGTGCGCATCGGGCAAGGCTCTTCAAAAACCTGCCTGCCCGCGGAAGCGTTCGACTTAACCGCAAAAGGGGATAAAAATTCCGCTTCTTTTTTATAAAGTTTTTCTTTAATTTCGTAAACGGGGTTTTGCATAGCCTGATTTACCTTAATTCGTTATTATATTTATTCACGCAAAAATAGTTAGGTATAAGGAATGGTCTTCCTAGGAAGAGCATTTTTTAGAACTAACTACCTAAAAGGCTTTCAGCGTTTTAGGTGCGAAGCATTTTAGGTATAAGGAATGGTCTTCCTAATATAAATATACAATTTTAATTTTAAAAACCCTCTAAAATTTTAAAAAAAGTTAAAATTCTTGCAAACGGGTCGATAAAAAGCGGTTCAACAAAATATTTTAAAAACCTTTCCGCTGTCGCTGCGTTTTAGTTTTGCGTAACGCTCGTAAATTTTTTCGGCGGCGGCGGTGGCGGTCGGCACTGCGGTTAAGCCGTAACGGCGGACGAATTCGAGCTTTTCGCTCTCCGTAAGCCCCGCGTTCATATCGGTGTCGATAAGCCCCGGCGCGACAGAACAAGTTATAACTCCGCTCCCGCAAAGTTCTTCCGCAACGCTTTTCGTTAAAGCGATAACGCCCGCTTTCGTCATGGCGTACGCCGCTTCGCACGGGGCGGGTTCTATACCCCACACGGACGAAACGGTCATAATCTTTCCGCCCGCCTGCCATAGCCTTGAAGCCGCCTCTTTAACGGTGAAAAACGCGCCTTTTACGTTGGCTTCGATAAGCTTATTAAATTCTTCTTCCGAAACGTCGAAAACGGGTTTTTGTTTAAGAGCTACGCCTGCGTTTACTATAACCCCGCCGATTTGACCGAGTTTTCGCTCCGCCGTATCGAATAAATTTTTAACGTCGCTATGTTTTGCGCTGTTTGCGCGGACGGATAAAACGCCGTGGGTTTTAAAAAGTTCGTCGGCGACGGCTTCGCTATTCAAATAGCTTATTATAACGCCGTAGCCTTCGCTTTTAAACTTTATAGCCAAAGCTCTCCCGATGCCGCGCGTTCCGCCCGTTATAATTACGTTTTTATTTTCCATAGCCGCTCCTTTTGAGCGAGTAAACCCTGACCCGCCGCTTAAAAGACGAAAATCGCCCGACTTAAAGTCGGGCGGTTGAACGGGAAAACCCCGCTTGATAGTAAAATTATTTTTTAACCCTTTCCATGTATTCGCCGGTGCGGGTATCTATTCTGATAACGTCGCCTTCGTTTACGAACATGGGAACCTGCATATTGATGCCTGTTTCGAGTTTAACCGTTTTGGTCGCGTTGGTGGCGGTGTTGCCGGCAACGCTGGGTTCGGCTTCGGTTACCAAAAGTTCAACGAAGTTTTCGCAATCTACGCTGAACGCTTTGCCCTTATAAAATTTAACCGTAACGGGGTCGTTTTCTTTGATGTATTTGAGCGCGTCTTCAACCTGCTCGTAATTCAAGGGTTCCATATTGAACTCTTCGTCCATAAAGTAGTAAAGTTCGCCGTCGGAATACGAATAAGTCATCTTCTTCGTTTCGATAACCGCGTTTTCAAACTTTTCGGTGGGGTTGAAAGTGATCTGAAGCACTTTGCCGTCCACTACGTTTTTAAGGGTGGTTCTTACGAACGCCGCGCCCTTACCCGGCTTAACGTGTAAAAAGTCTACTACCGTATAAATCTTTCCGTCGTATTCGATAGTTACGCCCTTTCTTAAATCGCCTGCTAATACCATAAATATAAGTTCTCCTTAAAAAATACAAATTATCGCTTTTTGCCGTTAAGCTAAGCGTTATAACTCAATCAAATCTTTCGTAAACGTCATAAAAGAGTTTACTTTATTATCTTTCAAACAAACCGTGTCTTCTATTCTTACGCCGAATTTACCGTTTAAATAAACCCCCGGCTCTATCGAAAACACGTTGCCGTTTTTAAGCGTTTTGTCGCTTTTTTTGGAAAGCCTCGGCTCTTCGTGTATCTTTACGCCGACGCCGTGCCCCAAACTATGGGTAAAATATTCGCCGAAGCCCGCTTTTATAAGCGCGCCGCGCGCTATCCCGTCCGCCTCCGCGCCCGTTATACCCGCGCGGATATTTTCAGCCGCCAAGTTATGCGCTTCAAGCGTAGCCGAGTACGCTTTTTTAAACTCGCTATCCGCCTTTCCGTAGAAAAACGTGCGTGTCATATCCGAGCAGTACCCTTTATACTTCGCGCCGAAGTCTATAAGCACCGCTTGATTATCCGAAAGCTTCGTTCCGTCCGTTTCGTGGTGAGGGACGGCGGCGTTCTTTCCGAACGCGACTATCGTTTGAAACGACGGCGAACTTGCGCCCAGAACCTTCATTTCGTATTCTAAACGCGCCGCGACTTCGAGTTCCGTCACGCCCTTTTTTATAACGGGAAGGGTGTTTTTTAAAGCCCGTTCGGCAATTTCGCACGCCTTTTTTATAACTTGAAGTTCCGCTTCGCTTTTAACCGCTGTTTCTTCAAAAACCGATTCGCTTGCGTCGAACACGCTGACGCCGAAGCTTATAAGTTCGGTGTAGAACGCCGCGCTCGTATATCCGTACAAAACCCCTGCGCTCTTAACGCCGTTTTTACTTAAATACGCCTTTAAATCGCAATCTTTAAGGTTAAAAACCTTAGCGCGCGAAGAAGATTTTGCGGCAAAAAAGTACCTGTCGTCAACGAATAAAGAAACGCCGTTTTCATCTATAACCGCGTACGCGTCATCCGCATAAAAACCGGTGTAGTATAGAATTAAATCGCCGTCGGTTATAATAACCGACGAATTTTCACTTAACAGCATATTTATTATTTGAACCCGCCGCAACTATTGCTAAAACTCTTTAACTATCGCGTTAAAAAGCCTGTCCGCTATTATCCGCATGCCCTTGTCGCCGGGGTGCATCGCGACGCCTTCGTGCCAAAAATTCTCTTTACCGCCCGTATTTTCGGGGTTTAAGGATATATCGGATAAATCAACGAATTTATACCCGTTTTTATCGCTTAATTCTTTCAAAAGCGGCTCGATATTTTCGTTGACGAAATACGACCCCGTAACTATAACCCGCGTGGCTTTTGTCGCGCACGCGTTTATAAGGCTTTCAAACGCCGGGATAAGCAGCCCGTCGTATTCTCCGCTGTGAACGTTATCGCCAAGGCGCAAAATTAAAATATCTGGTTTAAAATCACGCTCTACGCTTAAAAAATTAAGCGCTTCGTCTTTATAAAAATTCGCTTCATAGTATGACGCGTGCGACACCAAAAAGTTCGGGTTAAGCCCCGCTTTACTCATTTTATCGAATAAAACGTGAACGTAGTCGTTTTCTTTTTTGGAAGCAGCCATTCCGAAGTCGTGCGTCCAGCCTATCTCCGGCTTTACGCCGTGGCGGGTTATAGAGTTGCCGAAAATTAAAACCTTCGTTTCTTTTCCGCCGACCTCTCCGTCGCTTTTAAGAAAATAAATTTTATCGCCGTTTAACTGATTTTTTCTGTCTACGGTGTTTTCGTTTGCGTTTGCCATTTTAACCCAAGCCCGTAAAACCTTTACGAACGCCGAATTTCACTTATAATATATAAGTATTATTATATTAACATATCCGCGCTTTTTAGTCAACTTTTAGAATAAAATAATTTATAAAAGGTCGAATTTTGTAGAGTATTAACAAAAATTTAGATGAAATTTATCCGCCGTTTAATTTTAGCGATTAAAAACGCTTGAATTAGGCGTAAAATTATAGTAAAATTATTATATGGGTCAGGAAGAATTCAACGCCCTCGTTGCAAAAAATCTGGTTGCATACAGAAAGCACAACAATTTAACGCAACTTGAGCTCGCGGAAAAACTGAATTACAGCGATAAGGCCGTTTCTAAATGGGAACGCGGCGAATGTTTGCCCGAACTTTACGTTTTAAAGCAAATCGCCGACGTTTACGGCGTTACGGTGAACGACTTTTTTTCGGAACGCGCAAAACCCAAAAAGAACTCGAAATGGCTTAACGCGGCGTTCGTTCCGTTTTTGTCGGTTTGCATCGTGTGGCTCGTCGCGCTCGTGTCGTTTTTTATATGGTCGTCGATAGCTCCGAACGCAAGCAACCGTTACTTAACCTTTATAACGGCTCTCCCGGTAACGGCGATAGTTTTCCTCGTGTTTTCGGCGGTTTATAAGTCTTACGTATGTCAAACGCTTTCAGTCACGATGCTTATATGGACGCTCGTTTTAACCCTGCACCTTTGGATCAAGCCCGTATTCGGCGGAATAACGATGCTCTATTTAGTCGCTATCCCCGTGCAAATCGCAATGACGCTTTGGTATATATATAAGGCGATCGCAAGGAAAAAGAGCGGCAAAACGAAATAATTTATAACTTAAAAAGTTCGCAAAAAATAACTTTGAACTTAAAAAGTCCGCAATTTTGCGGACTTTTTGCTTGTTTAACGGTTCGCTTTAAATAAGCGAATTATAATATTCTTTCATGGCTTTCGCGTCGACATCCTGCGTACCCGCAGACTCGCAGATAATATACGGCTTTAAACCCCTTTCTTTTACCGCTTCCAAAAACGGCTTATAGTCGGGGCCGTAAACCTCGTCTTCAAACGTAAGGTGCCTGACCTCGCCCTTTTTAGTATACTCTATTTTAGAAAAGTGAACGTGCAGTTTTTCAAGTTTATTCATCCCCGAAACGCGCTCTATGTCGCTAAGCACCTTTAAAAAATCTTCTTTTTGTTTAAGTATGCCGCCTTCGCGGGCGTTTACGTGCCCGAAATCTACGCACGGATAGTAAAACGGCGCGATATTTACAAACTCCGCAATCTCTTCGACGGTGCCTATCTGCGCCTGCTTACCCATCGTTTCGGGGCAGATAATCATATCCGAATAACCGCCGTCTTCGATAAGCGTTGCAAGCGTTTCAAGCCGCTTTTTAGTGAGCGCGACCGCTTCATCCCGCATGAGCTTTCCTTGTGCGGCGGGGTGGAAAACTATCCGTTTCGCCCCCATAAGTTTAGCCGCGCGTAAGGTTGACAAAACGTACCCGTAAGAGTTCGCCGCCTTTTCCTCGTCGGGGTTTGCAAAGTTTATATAGTACGGCGCGTGAACGCTTAATTCAACGCCTTCGTCGCTGAATTTTTTGCCGATGGCGGCGGCTGTTTCGTCGCCTAAATTAACGCCCCGACCGAACGAATACTCGAAGCAGTCAAGCCCCATATCTTTAACCCATTTTGCGGAATTCGCGCTTCCCGTAAACCCCGCTTCCGCATACGCCGCGCCGTTGCCGCTCGGCCCGAATTTAATCACGCACATTTTCCAAGTCCCTTTCTAATTGTTTTTTAAGTCCTTCGACGCTATCGAAGGCTATTATATCGCGAATTCTGTCTATAAAATAAACGGTCAGAATTTTGCCGTATAAGTTGCCGCTAAAACCGTCGATATACGTTTCGACGACCCTGTTTTCGCCGTGGAAAGTGGGCTGAGCGCCGACGTTCGTTATCGCACCGTAAACGTCGCCCGCGATTATAACCAAAGTTGCGTAAACGCCGTCTTTTACGGGGTACTTATCTTCAGACGGTTTGATATTAGCGGTGGGGAAGCCTATTTTGCGCCCGTTTTGTTTGCCTTTTTGAACGACGCCCGTAATAAAATAATTAGAGCCTATAACGGAATTTGCGCTTTTAACGTCGCCGACGCTTAAATATTTTTTGACGAGCGACGACGAGGCGATTTCACCCTTTTCGGTCTTAACTTTTTTGACCGCATTAAACACTACCCCGCGTTTTTCGCACTCGATTTTTAATAGATCGGCGTTACCCGAAGCGTCTTTTCCGAAAGTGAAATCTTCGCCGACGACAACGCCCGCGATATTATAATATCCGAAAAGTTCGTCCAAAAAATCGGTCGCCGAAGTGTTTTTAAACTCTTCGGTGACGGTCGCGCAGATAACCCTTTTTACCCCTTGCGTTTTTAACCGCAAAAGCCGCTCGTCATAAGTGAAAACGTCGCCCCCGCGCTTAAAGCCGCCCTTAAAAACGAGCGCGGCGGTTTCGGCGTTTAAATTATCCGCCATACCCCGCGCCGCAGAAAACAACGCCGCGTGACCTATGTGAACGGCGTCAAAATATCCGATAGACAAAACTATTTTGTTTTCGTAACTCTCGCCGAAAAGTATCGCCTGCATTTTATTCACCGATATAAGTTTTCATTTTGGCTTTTTGGTCTATAACGAGCAACACGCCCGCCATAACTCCCGCGTACATGCAAACGTATTGCCCGCTTTCGCCGTCAAAATCTATCTGCTTGCCGTTTAATAAGTCTTTGTATTCGTCGATAGATATTTCGGCGCGCTTTAAGTCGAGCACCGTTTCGGGCAAAATCAAGTAGTCTTTTAAATTCTCGCTCGTCAAGTCGTCAACGGATATTGCCGAATTTATATCGAACACTCCGCTTTTTACGCGCACGAGTTTAGTCATCGTGGCGTAAGTATTTAAGCTTAGCGCGATATCTCTGCAAATCGAGCGGATATAAGTGCCGCCCTTGCAAGTTATTTTAAAGTTAAACGCGCCGCTTTTATCGGACTTTTCAACTATAACGCTTAAAATTTCGACGGTTTTGGGCTTTAATTCGACGGCTATCCCTTTTCGCGCAAGTTCGTAACTTCTCTTTCCGTTCACGTTTTTCGCGCTGTATGCGGGCGGAATTTGCGCAATTTTACCGACCTGCTTTTCAGCCGCCGCCTTTACTTCGCTTATTTCGGGAACACGCCCGCCTTCGTTTATTATTTTGCCGCCGAGGTCAAGCGTGTCCGTTTCGTAGCCGAAAGTAAATTCCGCTTCATATACTTTAACTTTATCGAGCAAATAATCAAAAAGCCTCGTAGCCTTACCTATCGCCACGGGAAGAACGCCGCTTGCAAGCGGGTCGAGCGTGCCCATGTGTCCGCACTTAACGCTTTTGCCCAAAAGTTTTTTAATTTTAACTAAACTAATAGCCGAGGACATTCCGCTCGGCTTATAAAAATTGATAAAACCCGTCATTCTAACCTTTGCTGAACGTTGTAGCGTATTTTATCTATAATATCTTCTAAATATCCGTTTATAACGGCTCCGCTTGCAAGAATATGCCCGCCGCCGCCGTAAATTGCGGCTATCTCGTTCACGTTCACTTTGCCGCGGCTTCTGAAACTTACTTTATAGCGTTTATCCGCCGTTTCCATAAGCGAAACGCCCACTTCTACCGATTTTATCGTCATGGGGAAGTCTATAAACCCCTCGGTCATATCGTCGGTCGCGCCCGCGTCAGCCAAATCTTTTTTGGTTATAACCAAAACCGCGAACCTGTCGTCTAAATAATAGCGCATGTTCGATATAACGCGGGCGTATAGTTTGGCGCGCGCTTTAGGCTGGCTTTTAAAAAGATTTTGAGAAATAACGTGCACATCGCCCCCCGCATGCGCTAAGTTTGCCGCGGTAAACAGCGTGTTTTCGGTCACGTTCGAGTGCATAAACCCGCCCGTATCGCTGATTATGCCGAGTAGCATACAGTCCGCCATATCTTTACTTACCCTCACGCCGAGCGCAACGATAAGCTTATAAATTATCTCCGCGCAGGCGGCGGTTTGCTCAACGTAGTTCATGTTTCCGTGGCGGGAATTAGATATATGGTGGTCAATGTTTATCTTTAATTTGTTTTTGCTGTAAAGCGAAAAAGAATGTTCGCCGAACATGCTTTCGACCGAACAATCTACCGCGATATGCGCGTCGTAACTTCCGCTTACGTTTTGCGGCAAAAGATAACTATCCGCATTTTTTACGATTTTAAGTTTTTCGGGTATTGCCGCTTCGCAGACCAAATCTACGGTAACGCCTAAACTTTCAAGCGCGATTTTAAGCGCGGTTGCCGACCCCACCGTGTCGCCGTCGGGGCGGTTGTGGCTGAATATAAGCGCAGATTTTAAGCCTTTTATTTTAGCGGCGATTTCATTTATCGTCATCGCTGCTCTCACTATAAGTAAACTTTGCGATAATATTGTCTATTTTGTCGCCGTACTCGTACGCGCCGTCTTTTATGAACCTGAGCTCCGGCACGGTGCGGGTGCGCAATTCTTCGCCTAAAATTTTGCGAATTTCTTTTGCGGAATCGACAATCGCTTTAAAAGTTTGCTCTTTTTTTTGCTCGTCGCTTGAAAACACGCTCAAATAAATTTTGGCGTGTTTAAGGTCGGGGGAAACGTCCGCTTCCGAAACGGTGAACATTTCGGTTATAAGCGGGTTGTTCAGTTTGTTTTTAATTATATCGTAAACGTCTTTGCGAATTTCGCTGTTAAGACGCTCCGTTCTTGAAAATTTCATTTTTTATTAGTGTTTAGTGGTTAGTGATTAGCGGCAGCCGTCGGCTGCTATTCGTGATTTAGCGGTTAGCGGGTAGAACCCGTAGGGGTCGGCGCCTCGACGACCCGGCTGCCATCGGCTGCTTTTTGCGCACCGCCCGTGTTCAGCGACCGCATTCGTTTCCACGAGACCTTTCACTTCGTTCAAGGTGACAGGCTTTTTGTACTGTCATTCTGAACAAAGTAAAGAATGACAAAACGACGCAGTGTAAAACCGCTTTAAAACAGTAAAAACCAACAAGACGGTAAAATATTATGCCTTGGCGGAATGTTTTAGTATGAGTTAGATTTTTACCGAATTAAAATTGCGTTTAGACAAGGCAAACACCCGAAACCGTACTTGCCGGTGTTTAACGCAGTATAAACCGATTTGAAACGGCAAAAACCAACGAGATATTAAAACATTACGCCTTTTGCTCTTCTACGATATAACATTCGATATAATCGCCGACTTTTATGTCGTCGAACTTCTCGATGGAAATACCGCATTCGTAGCCTTGCTGAACTTCCTTAACGTCGTCCTTAAAGCGTTTGAGCTGTAAAACGTTGCCTTCGCAAATCATGACGTCGTTGCGGTAGATACGCAGTTTGCCGTTGCGCTGAATTTTACCTTCGGTAACGTAGCAACCGGCAACGGTGCCGACTCCCGTAATCTTAAACGTTTCGCGCACTTCGGCTTTGCCGAGATACACGTCGTTGAACTTAGGCGCAAGCATACCTTTAAGAGCCTTTTTAACGTCTTCGATAGCTTCGTAAATTATGCGGTAAAGCTTAATATCGACCTTGCTTTGTTCGGCAAGGGCTTTCGCTTTAGCGTCCGGGCGGCAGTTAAAGCCGATAATAATCGAGTTGGTGCTGTCCGCCAAACTTACGTCCGTTTCGCTTATCGCGCCGACGGCGGCGTGTATAACGTTGACTTTAACCTCTTCGTTGCTAAGCTCTGAAAGCGATTGTTTAACCGCTTCGACCGAGCCTTGAACGTCCGCCTTTACGATAATGTTAAGGTTTTTAAGAGTACCCGAAGAAACTTTCGAGAACAAGTCTTCGAGGGTAACTTTTTGCTGTTCGCGAATCATATCTTCGCGCTCTTTGTTCTTTCTTTCGCTTGCGACGAGAGTTGAAAGTTTTTCTTCTTCAACCGCGAAAATGCTGTCGCCCGCGTTAGGAACGGACTCTAAACCGAGAACGGACACGGGGGTTGACGGACCCGCGGTTTTAACCACGCGGCCTTTATCGTCTATCATCGCCCTTACCTTACCCGTAATAGTGCCCGCGACGAGATAGTCGCCAACTTTAAGGGTACCGTTCTGAACCAAAACGGTCGCGACGGGACCTTTGCCTTTATCGAGTTTCGCTTCGACGATGACGCCTTTCGCCATACGGTCGGGGTTTGCTTTAAGTTCCTTCATTTCGGCAGTGACTAAAATGGTTTCGAGCAAATCGTCTAACCCCGCGCCGGTTTTTGCGGATACGGGAACGAGAGCGACGTCGCCGCCCCATTCTTCAACCAAAACTTCCTGATCGGCTAAGCCTTTTTTAACTCTTTCAATATCCGCGGTGGGTTTATCCATTTTGTTCGCCGCGATTATTATGCTTACGCCGGCAGCTTTCGCGTGGTGGATAGCCTCGACGGTCTGGGGCATTATGCCGTCGTCCGCCGCAACGACTATAACCGCAATATCGGTAAGTTGCGCGCCGCGCGCACGCATTGCCGTGAACGCCGCGTGACCCGGCGTATCGAGGAAGGTTATAGGCTGACCTTTAACCGAAACGGTATACGCGCCGATGTGCTGGGTTATTCCGCCCGCTTCGCCCGCGGTTACGTTGGTGTTTCTTATTTTATCGAGAAGCGACGTTTTGCCGTGGTCTACGTGACCCATAACCGTAACGATGGGCGCGCGCTTGATAAGGTTTGCGGAATCGTCCGCCTCATCCTTAAAACCTTCGCTCAAAACGTCTTCGGCGGTCTTGTCGAGTTTAAGTTCGAGTTCGATACCTAAGCCCGCCGCGATAAAGCCTGCGGTGTCGTAGTCGATAGAATCGTTTATAGTCTTCATTACCCCTTCTTTGAACAAGCGCTTGGTTATTTCTATCGCCTGTATGCCGAGAAGTTCGCTGAGCTCTTTAATGGGGATAATTTCTTTATTGATAACCGCTTTTTCTATTCTCACCGCGCTTACGTCTTCCTGACGCTTGTCTTTTTGTTTGCGCAGTTTTCTGTAACCCGACTTATCTTCGTCGAAATCGTCTATCGACATCTGCCCTTTTATG